>JAPLMX010000035.1 GCA_026386805.1 Phycisphaerae bacterium
CTTTCGGCGGTTCTCCAACTCGTCGAAGTCCCTTCGTGTTCGTCCTTTTCTGTCCATGCGGACAGCCTACGAGAACGAAACGCTGGTGTCAATATATTATGCGAAAAATCTGTCACTATATTATGCGAAATTCAGTAGATGCAGATGTTCGTGTCGAGCAGGTAGTTCATTTGATGGCATCACGCCGTTCGAGGGTACCCTGATCGCGTTTGAAGCTTAGAAAATCGTCGGAGAACTTGTCCAGACTATCGACAAACGGTCCCCATGGGTCTCCATTCTTTGGAATGAGCATGACGACTCCATTGATTCTTTTGACGTACACTTCATCTCCAGGCAAGGCGTACTCCTTCGGCAGACGCACCGCCTGACTCCGTCCGTTCTTGAAAAGCTTTGCCGTGTGCATACAAACTCCTGATCCAATATATATACCGCAGTATATACCTGAATGAGCGTATTGTCAAGCGTTTCGTTGTTCCGGCCAGCCTCACCTCCTTGGTCGCCATTTCCGCGAGGAGAGGAGAAACCCCCTCGAAATTGGTGTAGTGTCCCGAATGGCGGTCCGTTAAGGGATTTGTGGGCACAGAACACCCCTGGCTGATGGTCGCATCCGTTCAAATCGGCGGCTCTTGCTCTCGTCGCGAAAACCAGAGAGAAATCGTACTTATGAATAACTTCGGCCATTCGGGCAACCAGTCTGCAAAAAACGTGAAAAAACGGGGCTGGGAGGCTTAACGGACCGCCATTCTATGGTGTCCCCATAATCCTTTGCATATTTTCGAGTTGCTTAAGGGTTTCCGTGATGAACCGTGCTACCTCATCCGCAAATTGAAAGCGGTCTGAGATTTTTCTACCCCTTCTGAAGAACCTGCTTGTGTATTCCTTGTCGAATCCGATTTTCTGAGCAAATTCTTCCGCGTGAGTCAGTGCGCTTCGTCGGCCTTGGTCATCCGCCAGCGGGCTCACAGCAAGCCATATAGCCATTTCAAATGCTTCCGAAGCCCTGGTTCCGTATCTCTTGCGGATTTCAGCTCGCAATGAAGGAATACTCTCACTATCAGCAAGAAATCTATCAAGGGAAACAGCCTGTTTGACTATGGTGGATGTGTTTAGATCCAGCTTTTCCGATGCTAGTTGTAGACCGTGCAAGCATGTGCTTCTTTGGGATGATAGACTTGGGTTATCTACGGCTGCCACAGCGCCGATAAGGGAGTATCCAAGTGCAAAGGAATCCACAAGCTTCTCATCCTTTGTAAGGGAAGTTTGCATTGTCATTCGGTTTTGCTTCCACGCAAGATATATCTGCCACGCACCAATGACCATGGCAACAACTATGCCCAAAATGACCACTATGAGTTCAATGGCCATAAGATAATTGCTTCCTTCCGTTAACGGCGGTCTAACATTGTTTATGTGGATCGGTATAACGCCCTAAACACTGCTTCAAGTGCAGCATAAGACCTTTCATGATCTACGGCTCGCTCTCAGCTTCTCCAAAGAAATGAACTCTGCTTTGCCGCTTTCGATCTTTCGTTTCCTCTCTTCAAGGATGTCCCGATGCCACTGGGGGGATTCGATTTCGGCTTCTTCCTCCACAAGCGACTCCCAAAGGGCCTCCATGGTCGCAAGACGCTCAACTCTGCTCATTTTCTTGATTTCCCGCGTATCCATTCTGGTTCCTTCCCATAACAGATTTCATATCAAGCAGTTGCCGATTCGCCAACCGCCATGATGATAGCCCGGAACTTGGCTACGAGTCAATGGGATCACCGGGAAAACCTGCACCCCTCGGACGAAAGAGCGAGATCGCGGGACCTCCGTGGGAGGGTGTAAGCACATTGTCAAGATTTCACTTGACGCCGAATCTGTTGACTTGTATGCTATGCACGTAACGATTTAGTTGTGGTCGCAGTTGGATCGCGAATGGCAAAATAGCGAGTCTGGAGGGTCTGGTCATGACCAGTGAAGCACAAGTCCTCGCCACCCGGCGAAACACGCAGAGCCCCCCACCGAGACACAGAGATGATCCGAAACTCGCTGACGAATATGGTTTTGATTTGATTCTCCGTGCTCTCTGTGTCTCTGTGGTGACAAGTTCACAAGAAGGCCACACCGGGTATGGCCTCTCCTGCGACCCGATGACGGCCAATGATGCAAAACAAAGCCAATTCCCACAGACCAGAATACATTCTAATGCCTTTACAGGAAAAGGGTTATGAGCATTGCCCCCAGCTTATCGGCTATGCAGAACAAACCCAAACAAAGCCAATTTCTAGGGCCCGGATGCCTTGCTGCGATTTGCTCGGTTGGGCATGGCGAGGGGGCTGTACCGCCACAAAACGCAGTTGCGTATGGGACGACGGGAGCGGCTCCGAGGACTTGCCCTTTGGCGGGCGAGCGTGTAGACTCTCTTAAGAAGGAAAAGTGATACACATGACCGTGGAAAGACTCACATGAGAAAGGAGTAGGTATGAAGAAGCTGAGGGTTGGCTACATCACGTTATTGGCCGTCCTGGTGCTTGGCGTCACGGGCATGGCTAAGGAGAAGGTTGCGAAAGAGAAGCCGGCAAAGAAGGGAGCGGCCAAGAGCAAGAGCTTAGTTGTCGCCGGGGCCGAGGTCAAGAAGATGGCCGGGGATTTCAAGTTCACCGAGGGTCCGGCCGGGGATGCCGTGGGCGACGTGTACTTCTCCGACATCCCGAACAACCGCATTCTCAAGTGGTCGCTCGACGGCAAGCTCAGCACGTTCCTCGAAAACTCCGGCGGCGCCAACGGGCTGTACTTCGACAAGAACGGCAATCTGCTCGCCTGCCAGGGCGAGGCCCGGCGGCTCGTGTCCATCTCGCCCAAGGGCGAGATCACCGTCCTGGCCGAGAAGTACAACGGCAAGAAGTTCAACAGCCCCAATGACCTTTGGATCGACCCCAAGGGCGGCGTGTACTTCAGTGATCCGCGTTACGGCAACCGCGAAGGCATGGAGCAAGACGGCGAGCACGTGTACTACCTGAAGCCGGATCGTAAGACCGTCATTCGCGTCATCAGCGACATGGTCCGCCCGAACGGCCTGATCGGCACGCCCAACGGCAAGACGCTCTACGTGACCGACAACGGCGCAGGCAAGACCTACTCCTACAAAGTCAACAAGGACGGCACGCTGACCGGCAAGCAGCTCTTCGCCCCCGAAGCCGCCGACGGAATGACCATCGACGACAAGGGGAACGTCTACCTGACGACCAACGCCGTCGCCGTCTACGACAAGAAGGGAACGAAGATCGAGGAGATCCCGGTCGCCGAGCAGCCGGCCAACGTCACCTTCGCCGGCAAGGACAACAACACCCTGTTCATCACGGCCCGAACGTCGCTCTATGCGGTTGACATGCAGGTCAAAGGCGCAGCGACGCCCCTCCGGGCGGAAGGCCAGAAGGCCCCGAAACCCAAGGCGACCAAGGAAACGAAGAAGACCAAAGAATCGAAGAAGGCCAAAGAGGGCACACAAAAGTAACGAGCAGAAGTAACAGGGGTTGAGCCTTGCCTATCGACAATCCGACGGACAGGTAGTGTAGGGTGGGGCTTGCCCCGCCGAGAAACCTGGGCCTCGGCCCGAAGCGGGCAAGTCATCCACCTCGCCGAGCTTCCATTCCCGTTGTCTGACCGTTGAAGGTTGCTGCTACCGACGTCGGACGAGGTGACGCCAGTGACTACGGCGGAGTTTGGACGCGTGGGAAGAATTGGCCGAGGAAGGCGCCGGCTCCGTCGAGGACCATGCCGACGGCCTTGGCCGCCAGGAAGATGTAAAGGAGCTTGGCGATCATCGTGCCGGCGTAGGGGCCGATCAGACGCATCAGGCGATGGGCGTTTTGTGCAATCAGGTACACGAGGGCGAACGCGACGACCGCCGTCAGCACCATCAGGACTTGGCCGATGGACTGCGTCGTGATTATGGTCACCGTGATCGCGCCGGGACCGACCATGATGGGAAAGGCGATGGGAAAGACCGCCACCATGACGCGGTCCTTCGGGTGCTGATAGAGTTGGCCCGGCGGAAGGATGCCGTGCAGTGCCACGATGAACAGCAGGATCCCGCCCGCGATTTCCAGCTCCGAGACGTTCACGTTAAAGAGGTAGGCCAGGCTCCAGTCGCCGACCAAGGCAAAGACGACCACCACGGACAAGGCCGTGACGACCGCCATGTTCATCACCCGCGCCCGCTCCTTCTTTTCCAGCTCGCGGGTCAGATCGACGTACGTCGGGATGTTGCCGATCGGATTGACCACCGCGAACAAGAGCAGACTGTGGTGAACGATCAGGCCGAGCGGCCCGGCCCAGTCAGCGATCCCTCCTTTGGGGAGCATTGCTAACACCATACGAGCACTCACGAATTTGCTATTTACAATTTATGATTTACGATTCCCGGACCAGATCCGACGCAGGTTTTTCAGCAGGTCCTTGTGCCCGCTCGATTGAAGATGCTCTGTAATGAGCTTGGCGTTCGGCTGGCGGTAGTATTGGAGCAGTGCCGCCTGGAGCCGCTTCTCGTGCCGGCCGGAGGGGATATGAATCTGGTGCCCGTGAGCATCCCTTCGGCTTCGCTCAGGACAGGCCTGCCCGGCGACGTACATCGCCGTCGATGCCGTCAATGGAACGGGGACGAAATCCTGCACCTGGCGCGGCTGCCAGGACCGGGAGACGAGATACTCCGTGAGCTGGACCGCATGTTCGAGCGTGCAGCCGGGATGGGCGCTGATAAAGTACGGCACGAGATAATACTCCCGGCCAGCCCGGCGACAGGCCGCATCGAATTCGCTCTCGAATTCCTCGAATAGCTCGAACGAAGGTTTTCCCATCAGCCGAAGGACCTGGTCGCAGTAATGTTCGGGAGCGACCTTCAGGTGCCCGCCCACAAAGTGCTGAACGAGCAGATCAAGGTACTCCTTGCTGTGGACCGCGAGATCGTGACGAATGCCTGAGGCCACGTAGACATTTCTCTTGCCGCGGGAATCGCCCTTCCATCGGGCAAACGCCTCCATCATCTCCATGAGCGGCCCGAGGTCGAGGTTCAGATTCTGGCACGGCGAGGGAAACACGCAGCTCGGCCGCGAGCACATTTGCTCGGCGGCACACTTCGTGCCGTACATATTGGCCGTCGGCCCGCCAATGTCGCTGATCGTGCCTCGAAAGCGGGGACTCTTGCTCAGCCGGTCGGCCTCGGCCAGCAGTGACTCGATGCTGCGCGAGGTGATCTCTTTTCCCTGGTGGAAATAGATCGAGCAGAACGAGCAGCCGCCGTAGCAGCCTCGGTGCGTGGTGATTGAGAACTCCACCGGCTCCAGTGCCGCGATCCCGCCGGCGCTCGTGTACTGCGGATGCCATTGGCGCGCAAACGGCAGGTTATACAAAGCGTCAAGTTCCGCGGTCGTCAGAGGCCGCACTGGAGGCATGACAACGATTGTGCCGGGGTCCTGGTCCTGCACCACGGGCCGGCCCGAGGAAACCAATTGCGAATTGCGGATTGCGGATTGCGGATTCGCTTCGCAGGTCGCTCCTAATCCGCAATCAGGCACGGCGAGCCGCTGGTACTGGTCCTGGGCCGCCATGACCAGGTCCTTATTCTGCGTCTGCTCCGCCAGCGAAGGAAGTCGCACGGCATCTGCCGGCACGGGCGTATCGCGCGTGGTCATGTACGCCGTACCTGCGATGTCGGTTATCCTGCCGATCGGCTCTCCTTGATCCAGACGCCGCGCGATCTCGGCCACCGCCAGTTCGCCCATCCCATGAACGAGCAAGTCCGCCTTGGCATCCGCCAGGACGGACCGCATCAGCTTGTCGGAGATGTAGTCGTAGTGAACGAGCCGTCGCAGGCTGGCTTCCAGACCACCGAGAATGATGGGCACCTGCGGGTACGCCTCGCGGGCCCTGGCGGCGTAAGCCAGCAGCGGCCGGGCCGGCCGCAGGTCGGTGGAACCGCCCGGACTGTAGACGTCCGCCTGCCGGCGGTTGCCCATCGAGGCATAATCGTTCAGCCGCGAGTCGATGCAGCCGGAGGTAATGCCCCAGAACAGCCGCGGTGGGCCAAGCGAGCGAAAAGCCTCTGCGCTCCGCCAGTCCGGCTGAGCCAGAATCGCCACGCGATAGCCCAGCTTCTCGAGCCAGCGGCCGATCATCGCCACGCCGAACGACGGATGGTCCACATACGCATCGCCGGTAATGAGGATCACATCCGCCCGATCCCAACCCCGGCGGCGTAAATCCTGCCGACTCACGGGCAAGAACAGTTTTCGATCATCCGATTCCACAACACCTGCCCATCGCTACTCCTCGTCACTCGGTGTAGCACCCTATTAGGGTCCGCACGGACCCTCTCCTTCACTCGCTTCGCGGGTGCTCTTTGTTTCTATACGTGTGCCTATGGTAGACGTTCGACGTCGCCACGGCAGGATCACCGCCGCCAGGAGGAGGACCACTGCCAGCAAACCGCCAAGGACAAACCATGCGACCGTGGCCCCCATCAGCAAAACTGCCCAGGCGGCCCCTTGAATCCGTGGCCAGGGCACGTACCAGCGCGGATCGGCCCGGCGGCTCAGCGTCCGCAATGAGGCAGCGATCTCATAACTGCCGAGAACCAAGAGGAGCGCAAGGCCCACGTATGCGGCGGCGGGCGGTCGCATCCCGGCATCGCCTTGCAGAGGCTCCACCGCTCGACGGGTCAACGCAAACAGGGTAGCCGCCTCCCCCAGGTATGGAGCATCGGAGAGGTTCGAGAGGATGCGGGGTGTCAGCAACGTCCCATCCGGCAGCGGCCAGCTCGCGACCAGTCCTTCGGCGGCCAACCTGTACGCCTGGTCCGTGCGCCCCATGACCCGCGCAGCCCCAATGCCAAAGGCACTGGCGGCGACCCCGTAGCCGCCGATCACCGGTCCGGCGTCCACATCGTTCAGGGCCAGCCAGCCAACCTCGACGTCCCGGGGGTACTCGCGGAAGCCAGCCAGCCAAGTCCCCTCCTGCCAGAACTGTCTTTCGTACTCCGCATACCAATCGCGCGCCGTCTGGGGCCACAACGGCGCCGCCCAAGTCAGCATGAAAGACAGCCCCACGCCCCGGGCGCTATCCTGGGCACGCCCGGTCTTGGAATCGACAAGGTACGCAGGCAGACCGGTGTGGCGGTCCAGACGCCCGTCCTGAAAGCCGCGGATCGCCCTGGCGACAAACGCCGAGTGGTCCGTTCCAAGCACGGCGTCCGCCCGGCGGATGGCCGCAATCGCCGGGACGATATCGATCGGATAACACTGGCCGGGATAGTCGTCGAGCAGCCCATACGGCGATTCATCCAACTCCTTCGCCAGCGATTCAACCTGGCCGCGCAGAAGGGCCTCGTATTTCGTGTCTCCGGAGAGCTTCTGATAACTGGTCAAAGCGCTGATCAGCAACATCCGGTAAAAGAGGTTCTCTTTCTCCAGGTAGCCGGGCCCCCAGTACTGCTTGACCCAGCCGGCGTGGTTGGGGTCGGCCACCAAAGCGGCGGCGGCCTCGATGGCACTTCTCGCATACCGATTGGGTGGTGTAAGGCATAACGAAGGGTTCTCCTGCGCCGCCTCCTGCAGGGCCTCCGTGGCCCAGAGGTAGAAGACGGAGCCGAACAGCGGCCATTCCGTCCCCGCGATGTTGCCGGTGGTCAGACGCCCAGCCCGGCCGGACACAACCCGCTGCCGCGCCCACTTCTCGTACTTCGGCGATAGGGACCTGTGCCAACGCAACGCGCAGCGCGGGATCTGCCCGTCACGTAGTCCCGGGTCACGCAAGTCCCAGATCAGGATCGCCGCCGGAACGAGGAAGAGATACAGGCTCAGCGACACCGCGATGGCGGCGTTCACGTAAGGGCAGATCTTGATGGCTTTTCGCATATCCGTCAGAACTCCCGCGTCACGGCCAGAACGCAGCAACAGTAATCGTCAGCCAAATCGCGATGCCGACGGCGAATTTGCTCAGAATCCCGATGAATTCGCCCATTCCGGCTCCCACGGCCCGTCGCCACGAAAGCTCCGGGTGCGCCCCGCGAGAGGTTTCGACGATCCACACGGCCAGACCCACCCCGAGACAGGCCCCGACAACGGTGCCGACAAAGGGCACGGGGAACGCGACCGTCCCGCCGAGCGCGCCGACAACAGCGCCGAGGATGCCCGCGAAGGAGGCCCTCCAGCTTGCCCCGGCCTTTCGCGCCCCGACCATGCCGCTGAAGAATTCAATCAGCTCACCCAGCAGCGCCAGAACGGTGATCGCAATCAGGGTCCCGCCGGAGAACACCTGCCGGTCCCACGTCCACCACGCGAACAGCGACGTCGACAACACCATCAGCCAGTTGCCGGGCAGGCCGAACAGGACCAGCGCCAGCCACAGCAGGTTGAGCAGGACCAGGATGGATAACCACACGTAGAGCATCCACCTATTGTAGAGAGCGCCGCGATTGCCGCAAATGCAATCCGGCGCGCGACGCATCCCCCTGTCCCGACCAGATGCAGGATCACCAGGCGATGCAGGGCGAGCAACGAGCAGCCGTTGACAAGCGTCCTCGCGGCAGATATCTACATGCGCGGATTCGGTATTGCCAAGAGCGTGGAAATGGAAGGATTCTTGTGACGGATACCCACGATTCGACCGGCCGATCCGCCCCCGGCGGCCCGCCTGGGGTCGGCCGCAGGACGGGTGGCTCGCATCGCCGAAGGAATCTGGCGATCCTCGTTCTGGCCCTGTGCCTCGGGCTCTATGCGGCTTATGCCGGCCGGCGCACGCCGGTCGAGCCGCAGCAAGGCGCAGCAGTCTCCTGGCCCAACGGTTCGCAACCCATCGCGAAGACCCAGTTGCGCGTCGCCACCTACAACATCCATCGCGGCAAAGGAACGGACGGCGTCCGCGACCTGGACAGGACGGCCGCCATACTCCGCGATGCCGATCTTATCGGGCTTAACGAGGTCGCGGGTCCGGCGTTCTGGGGCCGGGCCGACCAGGTCGAGCAACTGGCGGATAAGCTCAAGATCGGATGGCAGTTCGCTCCGAACCAGTACCGCTGGCATAAGTACCACTTCGGCAACGGCCTGCTCTGCCGGCTCCCGGTAGGCCCATGGACGAGCGAGCCGCTGGTCTATGACCGGGCCAGGAGCAACAGCCACCGGAATTTGCTGACCGCCCAAGTCACGGCGGGGGGCCAGCTGATCACGTTCATGGTAACGCATCTGGATCGAGGCGAGATTCGGCCGGTGCAGCTCAAACACGTACTGGACGAGTTTGCGGAACACACTCCCGCTGTGCTGGTCGGGGATTTCAATACAACGGCCGCCGATCCCCTGCTCGTGGCGTTCTTCGCCGACGGCAACAACGTGGACGCCATCGCGCAGACATTCGGCGCGTCGGACGACAAGGGCCGGATCGACTGGATCATCACCCGAGGCATGAGAGTGCTAACCGGCGGCATGGAACCGGCAGGCGTATCCGACCACCCCTGCTACTGGGTGAACCTGGAAGCCCCCGGTCCGGCGAGGCCTTGACCCGTGTGTTACCTGCGAGCGATGGAAGCCCTCACCACGAGGCCCTGCTACTCGGAGAGGTCGAACTTGTAGATTTCGAGGTAGTCGATGGTCACGATGCGGCGCTCGCGCTTGTCCATTCGCACGGAGGGATAGACGTCCCGGCCCAGGTATGGATGGGTCTGCTTCATCTGGGCCAACCATTGATCGAACGCCGGCTGGTCGAAATCGTAGTTCGGGTCCCGGTAGAGAACACACCGCAGGACTTTCCCGCGTGGTTGGGGGTTCTTCGAGGGCTGTTCGAGCGACGCTATCGGCTGACAGCCGCAGATGTACTTGTTGGCCAAGTACATGGCCGACCAGCTTAGATCGCGCCAGGTCCCTTGGGAGAATTCGCGGCCGAGATCGTCTTTGATGTCCACCGCCCGATCCTCGAAGTTGGCGCTGGGCCAGAACCACCGGGCAAAGGCGCGGGCCCGCTGATCGGATTTCGTCTTGTAGGGGTGGAGAAGGTCCCGGGAGATCGCCGCGACGCCCAAGACCACTGCCAGGATCAGGACGATTCGGAGGTTTCGCACGAAGGCCGCCGTTTTGCCCTTTCGCAGGTCCAGGCCGAGCAGGGCCGCAATGCCCACGCCGAAGAGGATGTAGATCATCGGGGCGACGTACATGGAGAACTTGACGTGGCCGGCGTAGGGATACCGCCTCATCGCGGCGGCGGCGAACTGCAACGCCAGCGGCGTCAGCAACGCCAACGGAACCACGGCCTCTTTGTGACGGACGAAGACGACCGCGCCAATAATGCACAGAATGAGCGTCAATGCGCTACCGCCATTTTCGCCGCCGATGGGATGGGCCATGAGCGAGCCCGTGTGCGTCAGGACCATCCACTTCAGGAATGCCCCGAGAGAGTCGAGCGGCGGGAAGGCACGTGCACGTGCATAGGCATCGCTTTGAAAGCTCTGGTCGGCCCCGATCTGGCCTCGTGCCGTCATCAGATACGCCAGGGCCGCCCCCAGGACGACGGCGGCGCTGTAGATGAGCCAGGCCCTCCAGCCGGCGGGCAGGCGGCCGCGAAGCATCAGCCACAGGAACAACAGACTGATCGCCCCGGCGGTGAAAACCGCCGCGTAGGATAATCCAATCGCCAAGGGGGCCCAGACCACCATCGCGATCAGCCATTTACGCTGGTCGGGACGGTGCAGCCACTGGACCCACAGGAGGACCAGCACCAGCGAAGTGAACAGGTCGAACGGATAGAGCTTGGCCTCGGCCGCATACCGCAGACATGGGTAGCCCACCGCAAAGAACGCGACGCAAATCACCCGCGCCGGCCCGGCGACAAGCCGCCGGACCAGGCAGTAGAATAAGATCAGACTCAGAATGCTGCTGACGAACGCGAACAGCCGCAACGACAGCTCGTTGAAGCCGAACAGGTTGACCGCCGTCTTTTGCAGCCACAGCCACAGGTAGGTCCCGACCTGATGATACTCCAGCGGCTTGAGCAGGTCGAGATACCCCCGCCGAAAGAAGTTGACGCTGACGAAGCACTCATCTTCCCACAACGGGAACCGGGCGAAATAGCGTACGGCCCGCCCGAGCATGCCCAGCGCCAGAAACGCGTAGATCCAACGGTCCATCTGCGGCGCAAGCGTTGCCGCGTCCGCCTCGCCCGGCACGACGATTGGCGAAAGGGGCCCCCCAACGCGGTCCATCGCGTTTGGGAACCCACGCAGTCCTTCCCGACCCAAAGGTGAACTTGTCATTTGTAATTTACAGTCTACGATTTAAGATTTATGATTTGGCTGGTTAGCCTGCCTATCCGGGAAATCGTAAATCGTAAATCGTAACTTGTAAATTGAAACCGTGTTCAAGAATCAAAAAGTCGTCGTGATCATGCCCGCGTACAACGCCGCCGAGACGTTGTGCCGGACGTATGAGGAGGTCATGGCCCAGGAGATCGTGGACCAGGTGATCGTTGTGGACGACGCCAGCACAGACCAAACCACCCGGATCGCCCGGACCCTGCCGCACACCCTCGTCCACACGCACCCCGAGAATCTCGGCTACGGCGCCAACCAGAAGACCTGCTACCGGCTGGCCCTCGAGCAGAACGCCGACATCGTGATCATGGTGCACCCGGACTACCAGTACACGCCCCTGCTGATCCCGGCGATGGCGTCCCTGATCGGCAACGGCCTCTACCACTGCGTGCTCGGCTCGCGCGTCCTCGGCAACTATGCCCTCAAGGGCGGCATGCCCGTCTGGAAATACGTCTCCAACCGCCTCCTGACTCTGGTCGAGAACATGCTCATCGGTGCCAAGCTGTCCGAGTATCACACCGGCTACCGGGCTTTCTCGCGGCCATTGCTGGAGCTGCTGCCCTTGGCGGAAAACTCGGACGATTTCGTTTTCGACAACCAGATGGTCGCCCAGATCGCCTGGTACGGGTATACCATCGCGGAGGTCAGTTGCCCCACCAAGTACTTCCCGGAAGCCTCCTCCATCAACTTTCGTCGCAGCGTCAAATACGGCTTCGGCTGCCTGGGGACCGCCGTAGCGTTTCGGCTGGCAAAGATGGGCCTCGTCCAATCCCGCCTCTTCCCGCCTTCGCGAGAATGACACGGAACGACTTGGCCGGTCCCCCGCGGGAGGCCGGGTCATTTACCTGGTTGGCCAACCTCCCGCCTGCGGACGCCGTACAAGGATACGAGGGCCAGGATCGCCAGGGGGAGGATATAGACCTTCAGGAAGATCTGCAACGGCCTCATGCCTATGTGCGAGCCGACGAAGGGAATCACGAGAATCAGCACCAGTCCGGCGCTGAGCCGCCATCGGCCTTCCACGCGGAATTGATCCAATTCGCGCCGGCGCGCCATCCATTGGATGGCAACCAGACCGCACAGCACCCCGATCGTCGCTCCGGCCAATACGTCCGACGGATAATGGGCCGACACCGTAACGCGGAGCAAGCCGATGACGCCGGCGGCCGCGAAGAGAGCGGGCGCATAGAGCCTGCCCAGGGAGAACGACAGCGTCGTAGCGCCGGCAAAGACCACCGCCGCATCACCCGAAGGAAAGGAGACTCTCTTCTGCCACGGGACAGTCGTGTTTTGCTGGGACGCGGTGGCCGCCGCGTCCGGTCGGCTTCTGCGCGTGATCGCCTTGAGCGGGCACACACTCGCACCAACGAGAATCATGGCCGCCACAGTGAGAATCGTCGGCCGCCATCGGTCCGTGAGGCAGCTCCAGACCACCAGCAGCCAGATCGGCACGTCCGCCTTGCCCAATTGCCGGAACGCGTCCACCCAGATGTTGCGGTGCCAGGTGCTGGGGTGACTGAGAAACCACGTGCTGACCATCGGATCGAGAAACAGATAGCTTGCCGCTGTCGCCAGGCTCCCAAGGACGATCAGGCCAATCCACACCCCGGCCGGGGGCCGGAAAGTCGAATCCGCAGATTTACGCAGATTTTCAAGGAAAAGACAAAGAGCACAAGGTAAAGAGCGCCAGGACGCGGCGGCGGCTCTTTCCCCTTTTCCTTCTTCTCTTGTTCCTCGGTTCTTCTTCAATCTGCGAAAATCTGCGTAATCTGCGGATACTCTCTTCTTGGGGATTTCCGCGCGATGGGGCTGCTGGCTGTCCGTCATGGATGTCGCTCCCGGCGTAGCATCGCCGCTACTTCCACCGGTTTGCCTTTTGAGTAGTTCAAGCCCTCTTTCGAGGCAAGTTCCACGAGTTGCAGTGAGCCGCGGCGTTCCTCGATCGCGGCCAAGGCCGCCTTCGTAATGACGAGGACGCCCGGCTGCGGCTGCTTGGCCCACTGGAGGACCACCTCCTCGCTGCCCAGCGACTCAATCCTCCGGCCGATGTAGAAATACAACGTCGGCTCATCATAGCCGAACGTCGCGACGGGCACTTCTTGAGATGTCTGCTGCCTAACCACCTGGGCCAGGGCCGGAGCGACTTTGACTTTCTCAAGCGCCGGCATGACGCCGAGCATCACCGGAATCAGCAATACCCCCATGCCGGCCAACAGGGTGATCGCGCTGGCCTGTGGGCGGTTCTGCAATTGCTGACGCATCGCGAGCACGGACACCCCGGCCAGGACTACCGCCGCCGTCCAGAACGGCACGAGGGCCCCGGGCAAATGCAGCCACAAGGGAACGGCGAGAAAGGCTACCACCGCCCCGCCCGCCACCGGGCCGAAAAAGTACACTCCGCCCCGCAGCCAGTTGCGATCAATCTCCGCCAGCTTGCCCTGCGAGGCCGCGGCCAGCGTCCCCCCCACCGCTAAGGCCATTGCCGGCCACGTGAACAGGATGTAGTGAGGCAGTTTCGTCGCCACGAGGGTCATGATGACCACGATGGAGACGACCCACGCCAGGAACAGCTCGCGGAAATGGGCGGCCCCCACGCGTCTATTCAACACGGCCGAGATCGACCCGGGCAGATGCAGCGTCCAGGGGAAGAATCCCGCGATGATGACCGGCAAATAGTACGGCAGATTCAGCAGGAAGCGGCCGCCGTGACTTTCCAGCGGCTGGGCCGCCCGCGCCAGCACGTGATGACCGAGGCCCAGACGCAAGAACTCCCCGCCGGTGGCGTTATTGGCGGGGATCGCCCAGACGAGGAACACCAGGACGCCCATGACGGCGGCCCCTCCAAGTTGGCCAAGGTGGAGCCAGGCATGAATCTCGCTCTTTCGAATCAGCCACAGCGTCACAGCGATCACAACGATAGGCAGCAGCGCCACCGGCCCCTTGGCCAAGAGTCCCAGCCCCAGGGCCAGCCCCATCGCCGCCACATGATACCACCGCCGTCTCGATTCGAGGCCGCAACCGAACAGCACCATGACGGCCACCATGCAGGGCAGCAGGATGCCATCGGACGTGGCCGCTGTGCCTTCGACCAGGATCAACAGCGTCGAAGCCAGTATGGCCATGGACCACAGAGCCGCCTGGACGCCAAGGAACCGCCGGCCGAGAAGGAACGTGAACAGGCAGGTGATCGCGACACCCGCCGAGCTGGAGAAACGGCACGCCAGCGAAGTCGGCCCGAGCGCGCGCATCGGCACGGACATCAGCCAATAGATCAAGATCGGCTTGTCGGGGCGCAGCCGGCCGTTGAAGGTCGGGTACAGGTAGTTGCCCGACTCGATCATCTCGGCCGTCGCCCGCGAAAACCGCGGCTCATCCCGGTCCCACAGCGTACTGCAACTGTCAATGAACCAATAAACCCCGGCCACCACCAAGCAAATCGCGACGACAGGCCGAAGGGGCGTGCGCAAATCCTTCGTTTCGACCAGTCCTTCCATGACGCCTTCCCGTCACCATCTTCAATTCCAGTATCACCTCAGCACCCTCCGTGCGAGTGATTCTACATGCGCGTGCACCGTATGGGCAGCACGAAATTCGTCAAATCCGTCGGAGGCCGAGCGTCCCCGCTCGCCTGAAGATGTCGTGCGCCCGTTGCACGACCTACCTTGCAGCGATCGGGCCGCCCGAGTACAATGCCCCGGAAAAGGTTGGGTATGGACGGTCCTGCAGGACGAGCGTCCTCGCTCGCCAAGGGTATCGTGCGGGGACGCACGACCTACAGAACTCTCAAGGATGAAGTTCATGGGTCTCCAATATCAGTCGGGCGGCGGCATACACCTGTCGGTTGTAGCGCCGGCCCACAATGAAATGGACAATCTGCCGCGATTGATCGAAGAGATCGCGGCCGCACTGGCCAAATCCGCATACGCCTGGGAAGTCATCATTACGGACGACGCCAGCACCGATGGCACGGCCGCCGTGCTGCGGGACCTGCGGAAAAAGTACCCCCAGTTGCGGGTCCTATCGATGCGGCAGAGGTCCGGCCAGACGGCCGCCCTGGACGCGGGGCTGCGGCACGCCAGGGGCACGTTCCTCGCCATGCTCGACGCCGATCTGCAGAACGACCCGGCGGACATCCCCCGGATGCTCGACCTGCTGCAATCACAGCAATGCGACTTCGTCAACGGCTGGCGGGCCAACCGCCGGGACCCGTGGATTCGGCTGGTCTCGACCCGCGTCGCCAATCGCGTGCGGAACTGGCTGACGCACGAGCAGATTCACGATTCCGCCTGCGGCCTGAAGGTCTTCCGCCGCGAGTGCATCGACCGGCTCAAGCTCTTCAACGGCATGCACCGCTTCCTCCCAACGCTGGTGAAAATGGAGGGGTACCAAGTCATCGAGGTGCCGGTGAACCATCGGCCCCGCACCGCCGGCAAGGCCAAGTACGGCGTCCTCAACCGCGTCTTCAAAGCCCTCCGCGACGCCTTCGCCGTCCGATGGATGCAGCAATGCACGACACATTGCGAATGCCAGGAATGGGAATCTTGATATGTGGAGCGAGTTGTGGAATAAGTTCTGCGCGAATCTCGACCTTTGGGGCCTCTTCGGGGTCATCTTCCAGTTGGCCTTCATGGCCCGGTTCCTGGTCCAGTGGATTGCCTCGGAGCGGTCCGGCAAGAGCGTTATTCCGATCTCGTTCTGGTACTTGAGTCTCATCGGCAGCACAGGCGTGCTGATCTACGGCATAGGTCGCGGTGAGCCGGTCATCATCCTGGGCCAGGTGTTCGGCACCGTCGTCTACGTCCGCAATCTCATGCTGATCTATCGCGGTCGTGGCGGGACAACCAACGATCCAGCCGCCCCAACGTCCTGATCTCCAGCGGAAATCGCGAGATCACTTGACGTACTGCACGATGAACGTGAGGTATCCGCGCTGGCCGCCGCTCCTGTTCCACCTGTTGACGGACTTCAAGATCCGCTTGAGACAGAGGACAATCTCATCGACCCGCTTGGGCTCGGGCGCGGGCCCCAGGTCCGCTGCCTCCGCATCGTCTGCCGGAATGCGGCCGAGACGCCATTCGCACATGTTGCGGATGGCCCGATAGAGAGCCGCCTCGACCACCGACGCGGAGAATTCCTCCGCCGGTCGCCCCGCCATCTCGGCCCGGTAGCTGTTGATGACCGCCTCCAAGGCATAGATAACGTGGCCGTCGATCATCTCCGGATGATCGTGAGACGTCGAGACGATCGCGAATTCGATGTTCTGAAGTACGTCTGAGTATTCCTCTTCAACCGCCATAGCATTCACCTCCGACATGAGAAGACTGCTGCTCCGTGTCGTTCCCGCAAGAACGGGGATCCGTCTGCCCCGCCGCGTTCCTGGCCCCCTGCCTTCGCAGGGGTGACAGAGCGGAGGTTCGCCACGTCACCCATTTGGTTTGGCGCTCTTACGTGTCGCCGCGAAAATCGAGGGTTTCCACCTGATGGTCTCATACTTCACGTGCCGAATAACTTCTGGCGGAAGATGAAAAACACCGCCCCGAGGATACACAGGCCCGCCCAGAGGAAGTCCAGGCGAATCCGCTCCTTCATGTACAGCACGGAGAAGGGCACGAAGACGGCCAGCGTGATGACTTCCTGCAGAATCTTCAACTGGCCGACATTCAGCACGTGGTGGCCAATCCGGTTGGCGGGGACTTGGATCATGTACTCGAAGAACGCGATGCCCCAACTCACCAGGGCCGCGACGATCCACGGCCTGTGGGCCAGGTTCTTCAAATGCGCGTACCAGGCGAACGTCATGAAGATGTTGCTGCAACCCAAGAGAAACGCCGTCGTCAGAATAACCCGCATACCCTGCCCTTCAACCCTAATGAAGTTTGAAGTGTGATGGCTGATTGTTGATTCGCAAATCAAAAATCACACATCAACGATCTCACTTCCCGTCGGCCCCTTGGCCCCCTTCCGGGCACGTTACAAACCAAGGCTGCCACCCGATACGACAAAGTGAGGTGCATTATACCGCACTTGCTGATTCCGGGGAAACCGCGACCGGCTGCGGCGTCCTGAGCAGGTGCAACAGCAGCGGCCAGATCGCCAGGACCATTGTCGGCATCAGCAATGCGACGAAGCCGAAGACGCGGATCGGAGCGTGCCACGGGGTCGTGACGATCCGCATGCACAAGGCACCGACCATGAACTGGTAGAAGACGATGAATGAAGAAGCGGAGCCGATATCGTGCCGAACTTGTTCGAGAATCAGGTGGTTGCTGAGCGGCCGGCTCACGCCGCAGAAGAACGTCACGGCGCACATGGCGGCGGCGAAGGCCCCGGGATGCCCGCCGCCCCAGATGAGGATGCCCGCCCCGCCCGCCGCACAGCCAACAAAACAGACGGTCAGCAGCACCGTGTCCGACAGCACTTTCATCACACGCGTGCAGACGAACGCACCGCACATGCCCATCAGTGCATTGAGGCCGAATAGAAGGCTGAACGTGCGGTTGGAGAGCCCGTAGATTTGGATGTAGATGATCGGGGCGAAAGCGATGAAGCCGAAGAACGGCCCAACGATCAAGCCCATCGCCATGACGGATAGCGTGTACCGGTGGTTGCGGGCCAAGTGCGCATAGCGACCCATCAAAGTGAGCATTCGTCCCGCGACCCGCTCGGCCGCCGTCTCGTGGTAGAACCGCCATGAGGCCAGCAGCAGCATCACACCCAATCCGGTCTGAACAGCGAAAATGATCCTCCAGCTTGAGAGCCACAGCAGCATGGCCCCGACCGTCGGCGCCACCATCGGGGCAAGCCCGAGAATGATGCCGACCCAGGCAAGGATGTGCTTGCGCCGGAGTCCCTCGAATCGATCCCGGCAAATGGCCATGCACATCGACGACGGTCCCGCCGCGCCGATCCCCTGCAGGACGCGAAAGACAATCAACTGCGCCACGTTGGTCGCCAGGGCACAGGCCACGGACGCCGCCGCAAACAGGGCCAGCCCCGCCAGCAGTACCGGCCGCCGGCCGTGCTTATCCGACAAGGGTCCGCAGACCAGCAGAAACACGCTGAAGCCGGCGAACCAGAGCACCAGCGATAGCGCTACACGGCTATCCGGCGCGCCCCACTGCTTGGCAATGATCGGCATCGCGGCCAGGTACATGTCCGTCGCCATCGCGGGCACCGCCGCAATTGCCGCCAGGAATACGATGTACACCGACCCGTTGCCCTGTCCCGTCGCCTTGTTCTTCAAGCCGTGCTACTTTCCCCACAGAAACACCCGGTGAGCCTCCGGGAAACCAATCCTGGTGAGGGCGCCCTTGCCTCCACGACCAACCGCCGGCACATCGGACAACCGTCCCCTGCCCTGCCCGCGGGCCGAATCATATCATGAAGCCGGCCAGGCGGGCAACTGCTGAAACCGGGCGGTTGGCAGAGTCACGCGACAGGATGGGTGACGCCGTCATGCCTTAGGCTCTCAGAAATCCTTCAGCGGCCGGATCCAGTCAGGCCAGGCGCTCGGATCGACGTCGCCGGCCTGCGTCCAGGGGCCGCGCGTGTTGAAGGATTTGCTCCACTTGAGCGTCCATAACTCCTTGAGGGCCACCTTGCGACAGGAGGCATCGGCAAACACGCAGCCGACGAAACCCATGTGCCGATTGATGCAGCAGCGGGCCATGTCATAGTCGGTCCAGGCCGCGTATTCATTGGGGGCGGGCGCGGTCGTCGCCTGCGGCCACAGGTCGAAACGCAAAGAGTCGAGGAACATGGGTACTGTGTTCGCCGCTCGGACGTTGGTCAGCGTGCCCCAGTAGGTGTTGCGCTGGTCCTCCGTCGTGAGTGCCCGACCCATCAGAAACCCGTTGAGGCCATAGCTGCCGGCGACGCCGTGCAGGCCCGCCGTATAGCCTTGGTAAGGGTCCTTATAGATGCCCCAGGCGTTGAAGATGTTGAGCAGGGGCGCACCGACGCCGCTCTCATCGACTTGCAGTTTCGTGGCCGTGGGACAGAACCAGGTCTTGTTCTGTTTCCAGTCTTTGAGATTGTCTGGAAGCTGGTAGAGCCACCACCAGTGGGTGTCGGTGATGCCGCTCCAGAGTTTGCCGTCGTTGGCCTCGGCGTACATCGTGCAGGTGAGCCCCCACTGCCGCAGGTTGCCCAGGCACCCGGCGGTCCGGGCCTGCTCCCGCACTTTGGCCAATGCCGGCACCAGGATCGACATCAGCAGCGCGATAATCGCGATCACGACCAGAAGCTCGATGAGGGTAAAGCCTTTCTTCTCGCGCATACACCCACCCGGATACAATTGATGATTGACGATTGACAATTGATGATTTGCCAAAGATCGGCACAAGCCGCACACAACCGCACGGCCTTCCTATGCGATCATTATAGCACAGGCCGGGTCACAGGTAATCCACCAATCTCGTGATTCGGCCCTCCTGGATCGAGAAGAAAGACGCCCCTCGGAGTCTCATCTCCTCGCCGGCCCTATGCCCCTCCGGGAGGTCCTTGGCGAGCCGGCACCAGTAATCGATCTCCAACGCAACGTGGGCCTCATCGATGACCCAGGCCACCGGAGTCTGCCGCCTCTGCTCGCAATACTCGACGCTCATGGAAGCCATCCGGCGCAGTTCCTCCTTGCCGTTGGTCCGGATCACGCCGGTCGTATTCGACACCGACTCGAACACCGCCTCCTCAACGAAGAGCCCCAGCATGGCCTCCACGTCTTTCGCGTTGTAGCCGCACAGATACCGCTCGACCAGTTCCCTGTTGCTCATGCTCACGTTCGCTCCTCCAATCGTCAATCCTATCACCCCAGACTGCGATCCGGGGCATCCTTTATCAATTTCGTGGCCCAGACAGCTTTGTCCACCACCCGCGGCTTCCACGAGTCGAGCTTGTCCAGCAACGCTTCGGGCGAATCGTCCACGAGGAGCAAACCACGATTGGCCGAGTCGATGAACTGCTCCTGCACCGCGTGGTCCACGAAGCGGATCAGGTGATCGAAGTAGCCGTGCACGTTGAGCAGGCCGCAGGGCTTGGTGTGCAGGCCGAGCTGGGCCCAAGTCAGGGCCTCGAAGAACTCCTCCGCCGTGCCGAACCCGCCCGGCACGGCGATGAACGCGTCCGCCAGTTCGACCATGAGGGCCTTGCGAGCGTGCATCGTCTCGACGACCCGCAGCGAGGTCACGCTGGTCAGCCCCAGCCCCCTGTCCAGGAGGTCCTTGGGAATCACGCCGATCGCCTCGCCGCCGCCCGCCAGGACCGTCTGGGCCAGGACGCCCATCATGCCAATCCGCCCGCCACCAAAAACCAGCCCGATGCCGCGTTCCACGAGCGCCCGTCCCAGCGTCCGGGCCGCCTCCGCGTACCCATCCCGCCCCCCTACTCCACTGCCGCAATACACACAAATACGCTTTGTCATTCTATCTGCCATCATTCACTTCTCGATATGTGAACCGGGCAGTCTATGTTCGCAGGCCCGGCGTGTCAAAGCAATCCCACTCGCCAGGCTGGGGGATGCAGTCGACATTCGAGGGCAGGTTCGATTCGCAGAGTAGGGCGAGCGGGGACGCTCGCCCTACGAAGATCGCATGGACCGCTGCCGCAGTCCGACTACAGGCAACAAGGGCAATCAGGTTCGCAATTGCGGCCGCAGGCGCTCGTCGAACCAGTCGGCGAACTGGCGAATATCCCAGAACATCGTGAGCCAGCCGTGCTGTTGGCCATGGCGAATCACCAGCTTGACCGTGCCGCCGGCCTCGCGGACGCGGGCCACGAACCGCTCGGACTGCTCCAGCGGCACGAGCGTGTCGGCGTCGCCGTGAAAGATCAGCACGGGCGGGAGTTGGGCCGTGACATGGTAGATGGGCGACAGGTCCCGGCCGATTTGTTTCCACACCGCCGGCTCCTTCGACTGCGGCCCGAAGGCTTCGACAAAGCTCTTCGGCGGACCGCCATCGCTGGGATTCTCCGTCGAATGCCCGAGGTTGAGCAGGTCCGTGACGGGGAAGAAGACCGCCGCCGCCTGCACCGCACTGCTTTCCCGATCCACCGGATCGTTGGCATCCGGCGTACCGGGCCCGCCGCGAGTGGCCAGCATCAGGCTCAAATGCCCGCCCGCACTGCCGCCCGTGACTCCAATGCGATTCCGGTCGATGCCATACTCCTTCGCATGATGCCGGATGAAGCGCACTCCTCGATTGACATCCTCGACGATTTCCATCACGCTCGCCTGGGGCTGGGACAAGTGTGAGACAGCGAAGATCGTGTAACCCCGGCGCAGCAGAGGCGCGACCATCCACGCATGAAAGTCGTCCGGTCCGGACCGCCATCCGCCGCTGACCATCACGGCGACGCCCAGTCCATTGGGCTTCGCCGGCCGGACCCAGTCAAACGTCAACTCGTGCCCGTGACGGTGTGTATAAACGATCCGGTCCACACGCTCGACTCGGGGATGAAAATACCACCACAATCCCCCCGCCGCGATGCCGGCCACCGCCTCCACGGCCAACAAGGTCAGAAGTCCGATCCGAACGATGCGACGAATCTTCATACATGCTCCCCTGAGACAGTCCGGTGCTTGTCGCGTATCATGGTACCAGGATCAGCCGTGATTTGCCATCCCTGAAGCATAAGAAGCCGTGATTCCGCCACAAGGAGTCCTTATCGACCACGACAGCCTGAACGACGCCCGGCGTAAGCTCCGCGTGTGCACCGAGCAGCAGAACGCCCGCAACCAGCGGCCGCAGCAGGGCGGCTCGTCGCAGTTCATCGGTGTCTGCTGGCTCAAGAACGAGCAGAAATGGTGGGCCCGCAGCCAAAAGGACGGCCACCAGCGGTCCCTGGGCCTCTTCGACAACGAGCGCCAGGCCGCGAGAGCCCGCGACGCCGCCGCGCTCGCTCACCACGGCGAATTCGCCAACCTGAACTTCCCCAAACGCCCCCGACAAAAGCATCGGATCGCGGAAGTCAAACAGCAACTGGCCGCATTGTGGAATTTGACGCGTGGGTTGAGAACCCACCCTACACGCGAGCAGGTGAACCGGCCGCAGATAAGTGGCAGAAGACCGGCGGTGTGGTGGCGAATCCGAGCCAAGCAAGGAGATCGGGACAGGCAATCCGTAGGGTGGGTTCTTAACCCACGCGTGACCAACGTGTATAATGGGATGGAACATAATGGTGCTTACGGAGGGCTGTGCGATGTCGCATTACCGACGCGCCGACGACCCCGGCGCTCATTACTTCTTCACCGTCGTGACATACGACCGGCGTGCGTTCTTCACCGATGAACTAGCTCGCCAATGCCTGCGTCATGCCTGGCGCATCGTCCGAGACCGCAGGCCGTTCGAACTCATCGCCCTGTGTCTGCTTCCGAACCATCTCCACTGCATCTGGAAGCTGCCGGAAGAGGACGCCGATTACTCCACTCGCTGGGCAAGTATCAAAGCCATCTTTACGCGGGAATACCTTCGCTCCGGCGCTGTTGATGGCGCTCGCAATCCATCTCACCGGCGTCGCCGGGAGGCAGCCATCTGGCAACGCCGATTCTGGGAACACCGAATCCGAGACCAGCGGGACCTCAGCAGGCACGTCGACTACATCCACTTCAATCCGGTCAAACATAGCCTGGTCGCCGACCCGTCCGATTGGCTCTGGTCCACGTATCACCGCTATCTACGCGAGGGCTATTACGGCCGGCAGAACCTGCTCGACCGACGCTCCGACCTCGATGACATTTCTGGAGGGGAATGATGGACCTTAACGCGTGGGTTAAGAACCCACCCTACGCAGGCGACGGCACGCACAGGCGTGCGTCTGTTAACCGCAGATGAACATGGCAGAAGGAGTCATGTGATTGTGAATCTGAACCAAGCAGAAAACTCGACTCAGGCTATTCGTAGGGTGGGTTCTCAACCCACCCGTTGAATTCAATGTCGCAGCCGCACCCCCGAGATTCACAAAATACGACGCGTGTCATATCTTTGCATTCTTCAGAACTCTCTGGCGGGCTTCCTGTTCGTTCACCTCGCGCTGCAGTTCTTGTCTCGCCGCTGCCTCTCTGCGCTCTCGGTCTTGACGGACTTGGTATGCATAGATCTGATTTGCCTGGGGGAGCCACCCCTTGAAGTAGTCGATTATGGGCTGGACCTCGTCCTCACGAGCACGAATAGCAGCCTCTCTGTCAGCGAACGCAAAGTCCCTTGGGCCCTTGCCTGGGAGGCACGAGTAACTGCCCATATTTTGAATCACACCAATCCATAGTGCATTCACCGGACGACTCAGCAATAGCGAGACTGTACCCCGCTCCCAGTCAAAACTAACCAGACGTGGAGGGTCGACGATCAGGGGGTCGTCAGTCTCTGTAACCTGTATCACCGTGTTCTGCAATTCACTGAGACGCTGTCGGGTCACGAATTCATTCTGGCGACCGATGAGTTGCCCTTTGATCGCTTCGATTGAGAGGAACCGGTCGTTTGGAGACTGGCGAAGCATCTGCGCGACGAGATCATCGAGATACGCATAATCAGGAGCGCCCGGGCCGATAGTCCTGTAGCCCGTACCGTACGGAACCTGCCCTGTGAACATCTCATTCAAAATGAGACCAAGAGCGTAGATGTCCGCACGCTGATCCGTTTTGAGACCCCGACCTCGCTGCTCGGGCGCGGCATACTGGAAATTGGCCAGCTTTGCCGAGTCTTTGGTTTCCACAGCGGTGAACAGTTCGTCTTCCTCAAAGCGAGCGATTCCGAAATCAGCGATCAGCAGCAAATCGGCCTTCGCGTCGTAGAGGATGTTCTCCGGTTTGAGATCTCTGTGGATGACTCCCTGCAAATGCGCAGCCTCAACACCATCAAGTAGGTGTGCGAAGTACTGAAGGACTTTGTGCCTCGGGATTCCAGACTTTAGGAGATTCCTTAGCGACCCGTCATAGCGTGGCATGACATAGAATGGCGAAGGCTTATCCCCTTCGACCGCAACGCCATGGTCCACAACGGTCACAATGTTCCGATGCTTGTTCCTGAGACAGAACGTCAATTCATTCTTGAAACGTTTGTTCTGCTCTTGTGTTGCCCTGGTGGCATCCAACAGCTTGACGGCCCATTTCTCTCCGGAGTCATCGACTGCCTCAAAGACCCGACTATAACCTCCTTGGCCGATAATGTCCGTAGCCGTGTAGGTGGCAAAGGTTGTGCGGAACATGACTCTCTTCTTAAGGCTCATTCTTGCTCCCCACCAAGGCGTCGGTGAATTGTCACCTCACCCGGGTCCAGCCCGGCAGAACCACCGAGTGCACTCACACAAAGCATCCTGCGGCTGCTCATTGACACCCCAACCTTGGTGTAGTTTCCGGCGTATACTCATATCTTGACTACAAATCATCCGTGATTCGCTTCTGTCTGAGCCACAAGTCTGATTCTACCGGCGAGACCTGCCAGCGGCAATAGGTCTTCGCGATCAAGCGACGACAAGCTCTTCCCCTCCGGCGATCCGAATCGTAGGATTGCACCATAGATGAACCATCTGGACAAAACAGCGAAGACGCTCCTGCAGAGGCTTCTCGGCCTGGTGCCCGGCGACAATGGGGGCAAGAAGGCCGATTTCGGCGGGTTCTGCGGTGTCTGGACCGAAGCCGATGAAGCGGAGTTTCGCGAGAACAGCGAGGACCTGCGCAGGGTCAACCCAAGAGACTCGTAAACTGGCCGAGATTGGACAACTCACACGCGGAAGCGGTGTGCACGGCACACCCTACGCAATACCACCTCGGCCACACTGACCTGGTGGTCAACTGCTTGGAGCCCCGCGTCTACGCGGTCATAGGTCGCCTGAAGGCGGTACTCCGAACGACGCGCCTCTCAATCAACCGTTGGCCTCGCAATGTCGATCACCTCAAAATGACGGTCGCCGCGAGGAGTATTTACCAACACCTTCTCTCCTACCGACTGTCCCAGGAGAGCACGCCCTATGGGGGAGTGGATGGAAATGCTTCCTACACTGGAATCAGCTTCATCAGGGCCCAGCAATTGATAGGTCACCTTTTGATGGGTATCCAAGTCCAACAAAGTCACCACCGTGCCAAACACAGCCCGATCGGGCTCAACTTTTGTGCAATCAATGATATCGGACCGGCTCAGCTTCCCGTTCAGTTCCCTAATCCGCCCTACAATGAAGCCCTGCTGCTCGCGTCCAGCAATATACGCACCATTTTCCTTTAGATCGCCCAGCTCACGCGCTTCAGCAATCGCCTGCATAACTGGCGGCAGTTCCTCTTTCTGCAGCCGCTCCAACTCCTCCTTCAGTCTCTTGTAACCAGTTCTTGAGATGGGCACAGGGTCAAGCATCGTGATATATACCTCCAGGTACTAAGTAACTATCTCAAAAGGCTCAGGCGGTGCTGACGGCGATACCAAAGCAGGCCGCAGCACAGTTGGATCAGGCCCAGGTAATTGCATGACTTCTTGGCGTAACGAATCAGAATCGCACGACACTTGCTCATCCAGCC
>JAPLMX010000070.1 GCA_026386805.1 Phycisphaerae bacterium
GCCGTCCTCCGCCAGCGGGAAATACGCCTGCTCGAAGTACAAGGCCCCGTCGGGCATCTGGGCGAGGATCGTGCCGTCCTGGGACCGGATCACCCAGCGGTGCGGCTGGCGCTCGATGCGGGTCCAGGCGGGCACGAGGCAGGGTGTGCCGTCCGGCAGCATCCAGTCCGTCCAATCGGCCGGACGCAAGGCGAAACCTCGCCCCATCTCGATGGTATCGACGCCGAACCGGTCAAGCACGTCCTGGCCCACGATGGCCAACTGCTGGACGACGTCGTAGACGTAGATGGGAGCGGGCGGCAGGCCCAGAGACCTTCGCAGCTTCGGGTAGGCCAGTGCGGCAATGCCGGAAGAACGGTGCCCGGAAAAGTCAACGGGGACGCGCGCTGACTCGCGATGGCTCAGCGCGGATAAGACACGCTCTCGTGAAGTCATAATGCAATTCCGACAGGGCGCACCCAAGACGCACTCGAAAGCGCAGTCACCCCGCGCCGGCCGCACGGCCCCCTGACCTGGTCATCCCGATGATTGAACATCTCCCTGATCCTATCACTTCTGCGCGGCGCTGGGAGAGCAAGTCTTGGGCTACATTCGTCCCAACGACCTCATGTACCTTCTGGACTTCTTCAGTCCCATTCTCGACGCCTTCTTCTTGACGGCCTCGGTGGGCCGGCCGAGCTCGGCGGCCACCTCCGCGGTCGGGCGATCGGGAAACAGTTTCTTGAGCTGTTTCACATCGTCTCTTGTCCACGATCCCTTGGTTTTCGTTCTGGCCATCGCGCGACTCCTTTCTGCTATCGATCATTATGGATTGAGATTCACCTTGTCGAATTGTAGTCAGCGGCGTCCCGGCGAGCAATCACTTTTCCCTTGTTTGGGCATAGAAAAAAGTCTTAGTGGCCTACGACAAATGTCCCTGCCTCCGGCCGAAGGCGGGTCGCGGAATTGCCCCGGCGAGGGTTGCAGTGTTCCGGGTGTCCGGCTATCCTGGTGCCTATGCCACTGGAGAACATGAGAGCAATGTTGTCGAAAGCGGCGGCGGGCCGGTACGCCGTCGGGGCTTTCAATGTCCTGGACTACAACTCCACGAAGGCGGTCGTGCAGGCGGCCGAGGAACTCGCTGCTCCCGTCATCCTTCAGACATCGGCCAAGACGGTCACGTTCTGGGGCCCCCGGGCCTTGGTGGGCTGGGTGACGGAGCTGGCCGGCCGCGTGAAGGTGCCGGTCGCACTGCACCTGGACCACTGCAAGGACCTGGACCTCATCCGGGACTGCATCGAGGCGGGATGGACCTCGGTAATGATTGACGCTTCGGCCAGGCCGTTCGAGGAGAACCTGGCCTTGAGCCGGCAGGTGGTGGAAATGGCCCGGCCGAAGGATGTCACCGTGGAGGCCGAGCTGGGCGCCATCGTCGGCGTTGAGGACGAACTCCACGTCAAAGAGCAGGATTCGCACTTGGCCGACCCCCGGCAGGCGATGGAATTCTGTGCCAAGGTCAAGCTCGACTGCTTCGCCCCGGCTATCGGCACCGCTCACGGCATCTACAAAGGCGAGCCGAAGATCGCCTACCATATCCTCCAGGAGGTCGCGACGAGCACGCGGGTGCCGATCGCTCTGCATGGCGGGACAGGCCTCTCCGACGAGGTCTTCCGGCGGTGCATTGCCCTGGGCTGCGCGAAGGTCAATATCTCCACGCAGATCAAGTATGCGTTCATCGACGGCTTCGTCGGCTACCACAACGCGCACAGCACCCAGTACGATCCCCTGAAGGTCCTCCAGGCCCAGTTCGACGAGATGAAAAAGGGCATCGCCGGGAACATCAAGCTGTTCGGCAGCGCGGGAAAGGCGTGACGATCGCCCCTGGAATACGGGGACAACAGGCTGGATTGGAGGGGTCATAGCTGGGGTGCCATGCTTACGCTTGCGTCAGCATGTTTTGCCCATTGGATTGAACATGTCTACGCCAGCGTAGACATGGCACCCGACCGGTCGGTCTCCTATGAGCGAAGTGCGGCAAGCTCAGACGCGATTTCTGAAATGTGGGATGTGTCAGAGGATTCAGCGTGACAGACGAACTCAAGGCGTTGATCTTCGATTGTGACGGTGTATTGGCCGAGACGGAACGGGACGGGCACCGCATCGCGTTCAACAGGACGTTCGCGGCCAAGGGATATGACTTCGAGTGGGACGCGGTCCTGTACCAGGAGCTTGTGAAAATCGGCGGCGGCAAGGAGCGGATGAAACACTTTTTCGACCGAACCTCCTGGCCCGCCGGCACGAGCGATAGGGACGGCTTGATCAAAGAGCTTCACAAGCTCAAAACCGACTACTACACGCAGATCATCGAATCGGGGGAACTGCCGTTGCGGCCGGGTGTCGCCCGGCTGGTCGATGAGGCTATTGCGGCGGGCGTCAAGCTCGCCGTCTGCTCGACCTCCAACGAAAAGGCCGTCCATACGGTGGTGGAGAAACTGCTCGGCCCTGAGCGAAAAACGAAATTCGACGTGATCCTGGCCGGCGATGTTGTGTCGAAGAAGAAGCCCGACCCCGAGATCTACACCCTCGTGCTGCAGCGGCTGCACCTAAAACCGACGCAATGCGTGGTTGTCGAGGACAATCGTAACGGCCTGCTCGCAGCCAAAGGGGCGGGGATGAGTTGCGTCGTGACAACCAACGGCTACACGGAGGACGAAGATTTCCGCGAGGCCGATTTGGTCGTCTCGGAGTTGGGCGATCCGCCGCACGTGCAGGTGGACCTGGCGATGGTTCGGAGGATCGTAGAAGCCTCGCTTGGGAAGAAGCAGCGTTTGTAGGGTGTGCCAGGCACACCTTCTCCAATGAGAATGAAGGTGCACCATTGCGGATAGGGGCCCGGTTGTGATCCGCTGCGACGAGCGTAGGAGAACGGCCGATAGGAAAAGGTGTGCATGGCACACCCTACAAACTTGGCTCGGCGTTGGCCGAAGGAAGTTGTCTATGATGGGGACAAAGCAGATGATGGCGGCGGTTGCGTTGGTCCTGATCGGCCTGGCGGCGGCGGGGTGGTCCCAGCCGGTGCCGGGCGACGTGTTCCGCGAGTACACTTGGTGGAATGAGAAGGGCGATGCCGACGGCTCTTTCCGCGTCGGTGGCAAGTACGGCGAGAAGGACCTGGATCGGGGCTGGGCCCTCGACTACATCAATGCTCCTGTGGCACTCGACCACGACTTCGATCTTGAACACGCAATCCGGGCCGAAGTGGTCATCGAGAAGATCCTGTGCCACGACTCCACCAAGGGCTTGGCGATTGAGGTCAACGGCAACCCGTGGATTCGAATCCCGGAGGCCGAGGCGATTCCCTACCCCCAATGGGAATACCAGCACCACATCTATCCTGTCGTGGCGGTCCCACTGGCGTTTCTCAAGAGCGGCAAAGACAACCAGTTCCGCCTGCGGGTGTCCCCGGAGCATTCCTGGAAATGGCCTCAGAATCTCATCTATGGTGTACACTTCCGCGTTTATTACGACGCGGCCAAGAAGCCGCACCCGACGGGCAGAATCACCTCGTTGCAGTCCGGGGCCAAGCTTAGCAGGTCCGTTCAACTCGAGGTCGAGACTGCCAGTCCCGCCGACGGGATCAAGCAAGTGGACTACATCGGCCACTACGAGGATGTCAACTACGAGGGCGACGGCCTCTACATGCAGTGGCACTATCATTTCTTCCACGGCAAGATCATCCATCACATAGGCACCGCTCAGGAAACTCCCTATCGAGTGACGTGGGACACCTCCTGGGTGCCGGATCAGAAGCAGCCAATGGCGATTGCGGCCCGCATCATCGACGGCAACGGTATGATCTACCTGACCGAAGCCGTGACGGACCTGAGTCTGGATCGGGCGGGGCCCCGCGTCGAGCTATGCAAGCCCTACGACGTCCCGAAGAAATGGGTCACGCGAAGCGGCGCGAAGCAGGAGCACTTCGCCGTGACGGGCGACCTGAGCAAGGCCGTCGCCGCTCAGCTCGTCTGGTCAAGCTGGAGTCCTGGCTATATGTGCGGCATCTCCATCAACGGCACCCAGGTGTTCGACACCGAGGGGCCGAGGTATGCGTACTGCTTCCATCGGGTGCCTGTGAGCGACCTGAGCGTATTCAAGCCGGGCGTCAACACCCTGACGACGGGCAAGACGCCGCTGATCGACGGGCAGATGGTCCACGGCATGGAGGTGAACTGGCCCGGCATCATGGTCCTGATCCAGTATGCCGACAAGAAGTGAGGAACCATGAAATCCAAGGCCGTTGCCAGCGTCGCGAGCATTCTTGTATCGGTGGCGCAGTTCTCTTTTGCCGCCGAGATACCATTCAAGCACGTGACGGTTGACGACAGCGTCAAGGACCCTTGGGCGAAGATCGTTGCCGACATCGACCGGGATGGGTTCCCGGATATCGTCATCGGGGGCCGGGCCGGACCGTTGGTTTGGTACCGCTACCTGGATTGGACGAAAGCCGTGATCGCCGACGGCGGCTACAGGACGGTCGATGGCGAGGCGGGTGACATCGATGGTGACGGCGACCTCGACATCGTCATGGGCGGCCTGATCTGGTATGAGAACCCGCTTCCCAAAGGCGATCCGGCCAAGACGCGGTGGACCGCCCACACGGTGGCCGACCACAAGACGCACGATGTGGAGCTGGCTGATCTGGATGGGGACGGCAGGCTCGATATCATCACGCGCGATCAGTCGGACTTCGGCGCAAAGGCCGGTGACAAAATCTATCTCTGGCGACAGGAGCGGGGCGACAAGTGGCCCCACAGGGTCATCGAATGCCCGCATGGCGAAGGACTTGCCGTTGGTGATATCGACCGGGACGGCGATCCGGATGTTGTCATCGGTGGAATCTGGTTCGAGAACCCCGGGAGCATTCTCGATGGCGCCTGGCAGCCGCACCAGTTCGGCGATTGGCACTCCAGTGCCGGCGTCGAAGTGGCGGACATCAACGGCGACGGTCGTCCGGACATCGTCCTGTCCCCGTCCGAATTGGCGGACAATTGGTATCGGCTTTCGTGGTTTGAGGCCCCGGTGGACTCCAAACAAGCCGGCTGGACGGAGCATGTAATCGTCGATCGGATCGAGTGCGTTGTTCACGGCCTGGCGACCGCCGATTTCAACGGCGATGGAGCCGTGGACATCGCCGCTTCGGAGATGCACCAGGGCGAAGATCCAGATGAAGTCATCCTGTTCGTCAACCGAAGCCACGGTGCCGCCTGGGAGAAGCAGGTCCTGTCCACGAAGGGCTCGCACTGTATCCAGGCTGGCGACATCGGTTCTGATGGCGACGTCGATCTGGTCGGCGCGAATTGGAGCGGGCCTTACCAGCCCGTCGAGCTGTGGGAGAATCGTTCCGGCGCCGGCGCGTGGAGTGGCGATGGTTGGGATTATCGTGTTTCAGTGCGTGCAAATGCCGCCGGTTTCGAGCGTGAGGCCCGACCGGTGGAAGTGCCCCTTGATCTGACGCAGTTGCTCAGGAAGTTGGGTCGGACCGCCCCCGGCAACGACCCTGAAATCCGGGTCGTCGAAGTCGATGGCTCAGGCCACGTGATGCACGAAATGATCCCGGTGCAGTTCGATAAGGACCCCGCCTACGACCCCAAGACGGCTCTGCGAGGTACGCTCACCTTCATGCTCTGGGGCAAGACGGCGGCACGCGCCGAGCGGCTTTTCCACGTCTACTTCGACTTCAAACCTCATGTGACGATGACCGATCTTGAGCCGTCCCAGGTCGTCGCCAGTGAGAATGCGGAGCACGAGGGGCAAGAGTCCTTCAAAGTGGAGACCGCAGGGGCGACCTACTACTATCACAAGCAGGGCGCCGGTTTCGCGAGCATGGAGGATCGGGACGGCAACGACTGGCTCTCCTACAATCCCGGCATCGGGCCGGTGAGCCACAGCGGCTCGGGAGGCAAGTACCGCGGCCTGCCCAACATGGTTTATCCTGAAGGCTGTTTCCATCCGGGCAATGACCGGTGCACGAGTCGGTTGCTGGCCGTCGGCCCCGTCAAGGCGACAATCGCCTCCGAATCCAGGGATGGCAAATGGGCCTGCCGCTGGGACATCTTCCCGTTCTATGCGAGGTTGACCGTTCTGAAGGCCGATCATCCCTACTGGTTTCTCTATGAAGGGACACCAGGCGGCAAGCTTGACGAGGACTCGGACTACTGCGTTCGAAGCGATGGGACGCGGACGCCGGCCGGTGCTCGCTGGGACGGCGATCTGTCCGCCCCAGGGGAGACGGCCGAGTGGCTCTATTTCGGCGATGGCGCCCTGGGCCGCGTCCTATACCTGGTTCACGAGCAGGACGACGGCGAGATCGATTCCTACTGGCCGATGAATCGCGAGATGACCGTCTTCGGCTTCGGACGAAAGGACATGAACAAATACATGAAGCAAGTCCCGGCCCATTTCATCGTGGGTTTCTGTGAGAGCAAGGAATTCGAGGCGGTCTCCAGGGCCGTCGCATCCGCATGTCGTCCTCTTTCCATCGCTGTCGGCGACCCGGAGACACGCGAGCAGGCAGCCCGCAAATAGAGAGCCGTTGTCCCGACTCGCTCAGGCAAGTGCCTCTTGGGCTTTGGGCACGGTGTCCTCTGGCTTGACACCGTAGACGACTTGCAGGATCTTGCCCTCCTCGTCGATCAGGAACGAGGAGCGGATGACTCCCTCGTAGCTCTTGCCATACATGGATTTCTCACCCCAGGCGCCGTAGGCCTCGGCGACCTTGTGGGCCGGATCGGACAGCAACGGGAATCTGAGGTCGTATTTGTCGTCGAATTTCTTCTGTTGGTCCGGCCGATCCGGACTGATCCCAACGGGGGCCGCGCCGGCTTGCTGCAGAGACTCCGCCGCATCACGGACACTGCAGGCCTGTTTTGTACACCCAGGTGTATCCGCCTTCGGGTAGAAGTATAGCAGCACCTTCGTACCCCTGAAGTCCGCCAATGAAACCATCCGGCCGTTCTGGTCCTCCAGGGAGAACCACGGGGCCTCATCCCCAACCTTCAACGTGGCCATAGCCATCTCCTTTGCTGCGACACGAGTCTGTTGCCGCGGCTCCTGCTTTCCGCAGGACGCACGGCACATTCCTGATACGCGGCGACCTGCGTTCGGTTCTGCAAAGAAGATGCGGTCACGGCTACTTTGCCGGGAACAGGCGGACCAGCACGACGCCGTGGCGCGGGACTTCGATCTCGAATCGGCCGTCGAAGGTGCCGAGATCCTTCTGCCGCCAGAGGTCTCGGATTCGCGCCTTGCCGCTCAGCCCCAGATCGGACCACTTGGCCGTGACGGTCTTGGATGTCTCATCCCGATTGAAGAGGCCCGCCGCGACGGAGCCGTCCTCCATCGTCTTGGCCCACACCTCAAGGCTGCCGTCCTTGGCGACGCGCCGGGCCTGCTTGCCCAACGGGTCCTGGTTGACCTCCAGTACCTCGTCGTTGGTCAGCAGGTTCAGCGTGAAGTCATCGAGCTGGGTCATGTCGCAGCCGATCAGCAGCGGCGAGCACAACAGGCACCAGAGGCTGATGTGCGTGTACTGCTCGTTGGGCGTCAGATGCGTGCTGTGGAGGCTCGGGCCCCAGCCGACCTTGCCGACGACGAGCATGTCTGGGTCATTGAAGTGCCCCGGTCCGGCGTGGGGCGCCGGCGTATCCTGGGCGAAGCCGATGCCGCTCAGGCTGCCCCAGCTATCGGTGATGTCGCCGGTCGTGCGCCAACTGTTGCCGCCGACCTCCGCGCCCCATTCCCACACGTTGCCCATCCCGTACTGGCACAGGCTAAAGAGGATGTCGCGCGGGGCCTTATCCAAGGCGGCCCGCATGACCTGGTACGGCTTCATCAGGTCGGCGTGATTCGGGTTCCTCGCGATCTCGCCGTAGCTGCACCAGTCGTACTTGAGATAATCGAAGCCCCATTCGCCGTACTTCTGGGCGTCCTGCTCCTCATGCTGATAGCTGCCCACGCACCCACCGCAGGTCCACGGGCCAGGCGAGGAGTACAGACCAATCTTCAGCCCCAGGGCGTGGACGTAGTCCGCCAGTCCCTTCATATCGGGAAAGCGCGGGTTCGGCACGATATAGCCCTGATCGTTCCGCTGGGGGCCTTGCAGCGTTGGGTCGTTGGTGGCTCGGGGGTTCACTTCCCAAAAGTCGTCGATATTGATGTAGGTCCAGCCGTGCTGAGTCAAACCGCTGCTGACCATCGCGTTCGCCGCGGCCTTGACTTTCTCAGTCGTGACCGCACTGGCGAAGCAGTTCCAGCTATTCCAGCCGAGGGCGGGGGTCAGCCCGATCAGCGATCCGCAGACGATCTTGAGTTTCCGCTCGGCGGTGCCCAGGGCGTTCCTGGCTCGCAACGTCACGACATACTCGCCCTTTTCTTTCAGTGATCCGGTGATGATGCCGCTGATCGAATCGAGTTTCAGTCCCGCCGGCAATCCTTCCACGCTGAAGGTCATGGGCCGGTCGCCCGTGGCGGCGATCAGATACAGGAAGGGACTGCCCGGCCGGACGCCGAAGACCTTGGCCCCGTTGAGGCGTGGCTGCGGCGCCGGCTTGGGCGTCAGGATGACCGCCTCTTCCCGCGGGCCATCCACCGTGTCGGGCCTGGGTGTGACGACCTCCAGCAGGGCATCGGCCCAGTCGGCGTGGTCGTAGTTGATGCCGTCCGGGCCGGAATCGACGATCAGGACCAGCATCTTGACCCCGGAGATATCCACGTCCAATTGCTTGGCGTTGTCCCCGCCTTTGATGAGGCCGCTCTTGTAGAGGTCCTTGCCATCGGCCAGGATCTTAAATTCGACGCTTCCCTGTTTGCCGACTTCATCATCGACGCCGACCCATCCGGTGAGCTTGCGGCCGCGGCCGTCAAGCTGGAGGTATAGCGCACTGTCGGCATGCGTGCCGAGGCCGTGCTCGAACTGGCGGCCGGCGATTCGCATGGGGTTGCCATCGACGGAGGTGTTGCGGTGCGGCTCGCCCCAGCCTTGCTGGGTCTTGGTGATGTCGAGATCGGACAGCCATACCTTCTCGATCGTCGCGGCCCCTTGGACACGGGGGGCGGTGCAACCGCAAGCAACGGCGATCAGGCACAGAATGATGGTGGGGACATGCTTTTGCATCGATAGTCCTTTCCTAGGTTCGAAGCGAATCAAATGACAAGAATACCCCGGCGCCGCGTGCTCTTCAACTGTTTTCTGTTGTTGTCGTTGCCCCGAGTGTGGCCCGTTGCCCGTTGCCCCGTGTGCGACTGCGTTTTGTGGTGGACCCATCTGGATTTGTCATGCCGAGCGAAGCGAAGCATCTGGCCATCGCAGGAGAAGCTCCCTACCGCATTGAGTCCACGTATGTGTCCAGGGGAGATCCTTTGCTGACGCTCAGAGCCTGCCCTGAGCGAAGTCGAAGGGATGACAGAATGAGGGCGCAGGCACCGCGGAACTCAGTCGCGCATATTGCCTCGCGTCTCTTTGCCTGGCGGACTGCTTTTCCGGACCATTTTTCGCCCGGCGCTGCCGGCTCGTCGTTAACTGAGGCCGCAAAGCAGCCGATACACGGGTACGGTTTGGCTGGGATCGCAGAATGCACCTGTGGGCAGCCGAGTCCTTCCCAAACGGGCTTCCGTGCAGGCGGGGGTACATGACCATGAGTGACGACAGGACGACGGGTTCGGTGGAAACGCAGCAGGGCGGCCGGGGCATGGGATCGAAGAAACCGCTGATGGCGATTCTCCTGACCGCCATCATCTCTACCCTGTGCTTGACGGCGCGGTTCAGTCCCGCCCAGACATCAATGGAGCTGATCCGGTGGCGGGAGTTCTCCTGCGCCAAGCAGACCAATCAGTTCGGCAGCCGCATCACGGCGGTGGACGGCGTCCAGCGGGGCGGGTTCATTGTGTTTGGTGACAACGAGTTTGCCCGGCTGTGGAGCTCGACCGTCCACACGACCTCGCCGGAAGGCAAGGAATTCTGCCAGGGGTTCGCCATGTATGATTTCGAGGACGGCTCCAGCATCCTGGCGAAGCTCGACATCGCCGGCGACCCCAAGACCAAGCAGATTGGGACGATCGTCTTTCTCAGCGGCACCAAGCGGTTCAAAGGAATCACCGGCCGCGGCACGATCTCGGCGTGGATCCCGGCCCAATGGGACATGTATGCGGAAGTAGAGGCCAGCTACTCCGTGACTGGGCCGTGAGTGCCCCTACGGGTAAATACCCGCCTTTTGCAGCTTGAGGGTCAATTGGCGGACCTGCTCGTCGCTTTGCTTGGACTGGGTAATCGCATCCTCCCGTTCCTTGGCGATCCTCCCCAGGCCGCCGGACTCGTTGAATTTCACCATCTGCTCGCTTGTCCGCTGGAGGGTGGTTTCGAGTTCTTGCAGTTTGGCGGCTGTCGTTGTGACCTGCGTGTCGAGTGAATTGTGTCTTTCCGTCAGGCGCGCCAAGTCGGACCTGGTGCTTTCCAGCAGCCGGGTGACCTGCACCAACTCGGTCCCCACGGCCTCATTTCGCGCCTTGAGCTGGTTCGTCGTCGTTTGCAGTTCCGCGATGGACTGCCTGTCTTGTTCCTGGGCGGCTCGCCCTACACGCATCACCTGGCTTACGTGCGGCGCACTCGAGATCACGCACGTTACCAGGATGACGAGCGCCGTAATGGCGGCCGCAGTCTCCAAGCTGTCCTTGCGCGGCTCGGATTCCTCTCGCATGCTATATGGAAGCATAATGTGCAAACCCCCTACCCTACGTTGCACCGCAGACCATTGCGCCAATGGCCCCCAAAACCATCCTGGCACCCATAGCAACAAATCTCTTCCCTGACGACAGTATTATATCGTCGCCGGGATGGTGCGTCAATAGATTGCGGAAGGATTGTCGCCCGCATTTCGACGGAAATTCACATACGACCCATAAAAACCGTTTGCCTGCTCTATGAGAGCATGGTAAAACAACCATATTCGTGAGGTCATGGCGGTAGTCCAGGCTGTCCTCATGACCTGCCATGACGAGGTCCGGCAAGTCCCGCGAGGGCAACCGAGCAACGTGGTGTGCACGGCCCCGCCGATCAATTGCGCATCTCGACGGTCGAGGGATCAAGGCGGACGGCGGATTATCGCGCTATGCTTCTGCGTCTCTGGCCGACAAACGCGGCGCCGATGAGGGTCAGCAGCAGGGCCCCGGGAGCGGGAATGGTCGGCGCTTGGTCGTTGCAGATGCTCAAGACGTACCGGCCGGCGACCGGGCTGTTGAGACTGCCATGGATCAGGCCCGTGGAACTGCCGTCGAGGAAACAGCCGGGTACGCCGGAGCCTGGGAGTTCATCGTACGTGCCTGGATCGCCGGTGCCGTTGGAGTAGCCTGCGCGGGCCGACAGACCGCCCAGGCCCAGGACGCCGCCGCTCCAGTCGCCGCTTTCCCAGAGGACGGTGTCGTAGTTGAACTCGAGATCGGCGTCGCCGGGATGGCGGTCCGAGCGGTCGATCAGGACCAACTGGAAACTGTCGAGCTTGTCGTCGTGCCGGAGGAAGTAGCCGACATCGATCCAACTGACGCCAAAGGCCGTATGGCCATCCACCGCGCCGGACCCGTACCGAACCACGCCTGAACCCCCGTCCCGCGTATCGACGTCCGCGAAGAACGGCGTGATGATCGGCGTCCCGGTCGTTGTCGTCAACGCAAAGGGGGCGAATATGATCGTGAACGGAGCGTCGAACGTGACGCAGCCGTCGGTATTCACGTACAGGCTTGAATAGGTGACGCCGAAGAAGTTCAGATTGAACCCCAGCGGCGTGAGAGGACTCCAGGGGTCGTTTTGGGCCAGCGCGAAGGAATCAAATCCGGACCGGATCGCCGCCCCGTGCACCGTCGCCAAAGCGTACAACGTCCCGACAATCGTCAGGATAATTACCCTCCGTTTCATCTCCCTTCCTTTCCCTTTCTTTTTCTTATCACCCGTCAATGACGGCCTCGAGTCGAACCTCGACACGTTGCGGGAAGGGAAGCACCACAATCGCCCCCTTCCCTAAGGCCGCTGACCTTATGATACACCAGTCTATGCGGAAATGTCAACTACAAAAACGGGAAGTTTTGGTGGTATCCCCAGATGACTGGAGTTTTTGGTCCGGGTTGGTCGATCCTCAGGGCAGATGCCAACGGTCTGTGAAACCAAGGGTTGGCGGGCCAGGAGCAAGACGATGCGACTGATCGAAGACTTTTGCTGCCAGAATATCGAGTGTCCGGATCGCGGGATTCGCGGCCG
>JAPLMX010000075.1 GCA_026386805.1 Phycisphaerae bacterium
GCCGTTCTTTCATGGTAGTTCTCCTGGGCCCGGCGGGGCCTTCCTCAAGGGGAACTACCTACCCAAAAACACGCACGAAACGGCAGAGCCTTGTGAATGCTCACCGGCAGAGCCGGTGGTTAACGGAAACGCAATTTGCTGATGGCCGAGCAATTCGTCAGTTACAAAGTCTTTCTGCACCACATCGGACAGTTCATCGACCTTGATGGACTCATCGTGGAATGCTGCAATGAGGCTGTGTTTTATCTCATGACAAAGCGATCTAAACGGCGCGACGATAATGGCCAGCGATGTACGCTCTGCAAGAAAGGCGCTCCGGATCACTAGCTCAGTGGCCTTGGTCTTACCGGCGCTAGTTGGCATTTGGACAATAGCCGATTGGCCTTTGAGAACGTCGGCTTGGCCAAGAAGGTGTTGCGCTGGCCAGAGCTCCTTTATGAATGACTCCTTCTGCAATGCGGGCAGCCATTTGCTCTTGGGGAGGGCGGAATACAGTGGCAGTGCATGCCAACTGGAATTGTGCAGCTTCTTTCTGAGTATGGCGGCAATGACGTCGCCGAACAAGAGCTGCCGAGGCGTACCACACTCATACACCGTCGCTCTCAGTGTTTTGCCCAAATCAATTAGACTGTCCCCACCGGTCCCATTCTTGAAAAAGCGGACGACTTGGTGGGATATTACGTTGATATGGCCACCGAAAGGGCCTTCGAAGCTGTCGAAGTAGGTTGATAGGTCCCCCTGTAACAGCCAGAGAAGCAGATCTTCCAGACCGTCGCCCCGCAAGTCCGGGCAATCGCCGCCGATATGCTTGGCAAGTACCATGGCGCTGCCTGGGAGGTCGCAAAGGTAGTAGGAAGCCGAGCCAAGTAGAAGGAGATATGGGTCAAGTGCTTCGTTCAATTGTGACTGCACATAAGCATCAAAGAACTGGGCAGAAAAGAGTAAGTTCTTCCGCATGTCAGCGAGAGCACCGTGCATTACCTCCCCGCGGTTGATTCCTGCCGCGAGGTCTCCTAAGAGACCAATGGAGAGGGTAAACAGCTTCGCTGGGTCTTGGGTGATCTTGATGTGATGCTCTTCCGGAACGCCGTATTCAAGCATCTTGGCTTTCGACCGCGTCACACCAAGCAACAATCGAGATTTCTGTTCAGGCCTCATCCGCCGCCCTCCTGTAGAGCTCGTGGACAAGGGCCATCATGTCTGGCCCTTTAATGACTACCAGGACGAGACCATCCCTGTTGGGATGTGGTTTGAATTCCTTTGACTTGGCTGATTTTGGAACTTTCCGGCAGTCTGTTTCAGCAATATCACCAGCATCAAAGTACTCATCAGAGATAATTGCTGCCGCTCCGAAGGATTCCTGATACGGTGAGTCTACAGGGCTCTGGAATCTCTCGACCAGTTGGGCCTGCTCAACTTCGTTTCTCTCGAACAGCTTCTGCTTGATGAAGTTCAGCGATTCGTCAATTCGCAGATGGTCCTTCGCCGAATCATTGATCGCATCCTGCAGTCGGTTCTTCCTTGGACCTCTCGAAAACTTGGTCTTGACCTCAAATACGACGAGGACGTCCTTCTCTGATGCACCACCTTCTTTGTAGAATTGGAAGCCGATTACATCACTGCCCTTGGCGGACTCATCCCGGATGACCTTGGAGCCCCAGCGGACGCGCGGAACCGAGAAGCCAAGGAGCCACTGAAGATAGTCGGCAACGAGGATCTCGCCAAAATCGCCAGCGCGAATTCCCGGACCAAGTTCCGATATTTTGCAGGGAAACTTGATTTCATTTAGGTAATCTTGCCGTGAACGGTTGCCTCGGAAGAAATCGATTTCAGTATCGCGGCAATAATGATTCCGGAGGTGCTTGGCCCACGCGGAGAGCACCCGATCATCGTTTTGATGTTGAAATTCCCAGATCTCAACCTCCTTACCATCAGCAGTCTTCACCCTTTCGCCCGTATCGACGAGCCATTTAATGTGTTGCGAGGTCCAAGGCATTACGTCCCATCCCTCATGATTTCATTTCTTCGGCATTTCGTGGCAACACCGTCATCACTCTCGCACAAGTCGGGCATCAACGGTTGAAGGTGTCAGGATCAAAGGTTCTCTGGACCGTCTCTCGATCCTCATATGGCGGTTGCGGGCCGTCCAACTCTGTAACGACTATAAGTCACTAGGCAGCGGCTGTAAAGCCGAAAACACAAATCGTCAGGGGAGAAGGTGTGCACGGCACACCCTACGCGTGGCAATCCGAGGCCCAAAGACAGTGGTCGGTTGCCAGTTCCCGGTTGTCCGTTGGAAATCGGCGTCCATCGGCGTTCATCTGCGGTTAAAAGGCAGTAGTCGGTAGTCAGTGGTCGGTTGTGAGTTGGCACCATCCGCGTGGCTCTTTCTGGCTACAGGCTACCGACTACCGGCTACCATCTTCCGGTGGAAAGTTCAGCCAGGCGAATTCGCCGAAGAGCTCGATGGCCTTTTTGTCGCGGGCCTTGGCGGCTTCGATGGGTAGAGAACCTGGATTCCTGCTTTCGCAGGAATGACAAGCTTGTCGCCCCGGCGGTAGACGCCGATGTATTGCGAGGACTTCTTGCGCGGGCGGGTGTTCTGGCGGTTCTGCTGGGGAGAACTGAAGGTGTCAGGTGCATTTATGGGATAGAGATGTCGTCTGATGCCTTATCTGCCTCCCGTGGCGGGAGCCAAAGGTAGGCGGTACTTCTTCCGGGTTTGGCCTTGCCCATACGACTGCTGCTATGCGTGGCAGAGGGCGAAATCGGCGCCGCGGCGGAGGGCTAAAGCGTTTACGGGGATGGTTTTGTGGTGGCGCTCGGCCAGTATGGCGGGCAAGGGCTCGGCGGCTTGTTGGGGGCTGAGGTGGCCACGCTTGCCCACCATGCCATACTTTTCTCCACAGCTATGACCTGGCAGTGCTGGTCAATCTCGTGTCGAGGTTGTATTCTATCGGTGGTGAAGAACAGCGGCTGGTGGCCGCCTGGTCTTGGCGGTGCGGCGAAAGGAGAAAGCACGATGGCGCAAACGCCGGCGGAATCTGAAGCGGCGATTCGACAGGCGGTGGAACGCATAGCAACGCGATTCCACCCGGATAAGGTGATCCTGTTCGGTTCTCGGGCCCGCGGCCAAGGGCGGGCGGACAGCGACGCGGATCTGCTGGTCGTCATGCGCGTGGACGGCTCCAAAACGGCAACAAGCCGTGCAGATCGATCTGGCCTTGGAGGGCATTCCCATCCCGATCGACCTCGTCGTGGTTACGCCGGAGGAGGTCGAGAAATATCGCGACGTCACGGGTACGATCATCCGGGAGGCGGTGCGGGAAGGGAAGGTGCTGTATGAGCGAGCGGCCTGACGAACGCCGAGATGAAGATAATGAAAGGCGCCTCGCAATGAAACCGATTCGTCTGTCTGCCCATGCCCTGAGCTACGTCACGAGGCGTGGGTTCACGGTTGCCGAGGTTGAAGAGGCCATCCGCACCTGTCCGTGGGAACAGGCTGAACTGGGCCGATTGGGGAGCCGGAAGGAGTTCGCCTTCAACGCCGACTGGAATGGTCGTGGGTACGCGACCAAACAGGTTCGTCCTGTCTTCGTAGATGAGGCGGATGAAATTGTTGTGATCACGGTCTATGTCTACTATTATTGAGGCAAGGTGCCCTATGAAAATAACCTATGATCCCGAAGTTGACGCGTTGAGCATCACGTTCCGCGATACCAGTGTGACGACCAAGCACTTGGCCGAAGGCATCGTTGCCGAATACGACAGCGAGGGCCGATTGGCGGGACTGGAAATCTTGGACGCGGTCTGCCGCTTTGGCGGACAAGACACTCTGCGTCAGGTCGTGTTTGAAGGTATCGGCCCCTCCGTGCGCGTCTGACCTGCCAGTCCCGCCGCGCGAGGAGCGAATACCGCTTCAGGAGAGGATCGAATCGGGATGTCCGGTGACCCGTGGGGATGGGGAGTTGCCGATTGGAGGGTTTCACAGCCTGACAATCGCGGTCATCCTGGAGGGAAGCGGGTGCCGACTATTCGGGATCGCTGCTACGCGTGGCAGAGGGCGAAATCGGCGCCGCGGCGGAGGGCTTCCGCATTGATCGGGATGGTCTTGTGGTGGCGTTCGGCCAGTATGGCGGGCAGGGACTCGGCCGCCTGCTGGTGGCTGAGGTGGCCACGCTTGCCCAAGTAGGCGCCGAGCATGACCATGTTGGCGCTCTTGGGAGAGCCGGACTTGATGGCGATCTCCTCGGCCGGTACGCCGATGACCTCCACGCCCTCCGGGACAGACGGCGCGCTCTGGATGAGGGAGCTGTTGAAGACGAGCAGGCCGCCGGGCTTGAGATGCGGGGCGAACTTGCTCAGCGAGGCCTTGTTGCAGATCACCAGCGAGTTCGGCGTGCTGACGACCGGGCAGGCAATCGGCTTGTTCGACACGATCACCATGCAGTTGGCGGTCCCGCCGCGAACCTCGGCGCCGTAGGACGGCATGTAGGTCACTTCCAAGCCGGCCTTCATGGCCGTTTGAGCCAGGAGCTTGCCCGCCAGAACGATCCCCTGGCCGCCGAAACCGGCCATCACCATTTCTTCGTAGAAGTAGTCCGCTGCCATCGTCAACCCTTCAGACGACCGATTGGGAAGACCTTGCTCATGTGGTCCTCGATCCACTTCATGGCGTCGCTCGGCGACATCCGCCAGTACGTTGGGCAGGGCGAGAGGATTTCGACCAGCGAAAGCCCTTCGGCCCCCTCCATCTGCAGTTCGAACGCGTGCTTCATGGCCGCTTTGGTTTCACGGATACGCAGCACGCTGCTCAAGGCACACCGTTCCACGTACGTTGCCCCCGGCAGCAGGGCCATCAACTCGGAGACCTGGAGCGGATACCCTTGCCCCTTGGATTGGCGGCCTTGGGGCGTGGTCATCGTGACCTGCCCGAGCACGGTGGTGGGGGCCATCTGGCCGCCCGTCATGCCGAAGACGGCGTTGTTGATGAAAATGACCGTGAGCTGCTCGGCCCGGTGGGCGGCGTGGATGATCTCCGCCGTGCCGATCGCCGCCAGGTCGCCGTCACCCTGGTAGGAGAAGACGATCTTGTCGGGGTTGCAGCGTTTCATGCCGGTGGCGACGGCGGGGGCCCGCCCGTGGGCGACCTCGATCATGTCCACGTCGAGATAGTTGTAGGCGAGCACGGCGCAGCCGACCGGGGCGATGCCGATCGTGCGGTCCTGGATACCCAGCTCGTCGATCACTTCCGCCAGCAGCCGGTGGGCAATGCCGTGGCCGCAGCCCGGACAGTAGTGCGTCGGACAGTCCTTCAGAACCGGCGTTCGCTTGAATAGGGTCTTCATGTTCACTTCTTGCGCAAAGTCAGCTCTCGGATCTTTCCCAAGACCTCGTCCACGGTCGGCATACCGCCGCCCATTCGCCCGTAGAAAAGTACAGGGGACTTGCCGGCCACCGCCAGCTTCACATCCTCCAGCATTTGGCCGCTGCTCATCTCCATGGTCAGGAAGATGCGGAATTCCTCGGAGGCCCGGCTGATTTGTTGTGACGGGAACGGCCATAAGGTGATCGGCCGGATCAATCCGATGAGGATGCCTTCCTCGCGGGCCTGGTCCACCGCTGCCCTGGCGATGCGTGCCACGATTCCGTAGGCGACGATGATAATCTCCGCATCTTCGATACGGTACTCCTCGTAGCGGACCTCTTTCGCCTGGATCTCGCGGTATTTGGCTTGCAGCTTCTCGTTGTGTTTCTCCAGGGCGCCCTCGGCGAGCCACAGGGAGCGGACGATGTTCTGCTCCCTGCCCTTGCGGCCCGTCAAGGCCCAGTCCTTCGCCGGCAGCTTGCGATGTGCCTTCGGCTCCAGTGTCAGCGGCTCCATCATCTGTCCGAGCACGCCGTCCGCCAGGATCATTGCGGTAATGCGGTACTGGTCGGCCAAGTCGAACGCCAGGGACACGCAATCGGCCATCTCCTGCACGCTCGCTGGGCCAAAGACGATAGTTTTGTAGTCCCCGTGCCCGCCGCCGCGGGTGGCCTGGAAGTAATCTCCCTGCGAGGGGGAGATGTTTCCCAGTCCAGGTCCGCCGCGCATAACGTTGATCACGACCGCCGGCAATTCCGCCCCCGCCAGGTAGCTCATGCCTTCCTGCATCAGGCTGATGCCAGGGCTGGAGGAGCTCGTCAAGGCGCGCTTGCCGGTCGCCGAGGCGCCGAAGACCATGTTGATGGCCGCCAGCTCGCTCTCGCTCTGAATAAACACCCGGCCCTTTTCGGGCATTCGGGAGGCCATGTAGGCGCTGATTTCGTTCTGGGGTGTGATCGGATAGCCGAAATAGGCGTCGCAGCCGGCTAGGACCGCCGCCTCCGCCATCGCCTCATTCCCGCACATCAGAATTCGTTCACTTACGTTCTTCACGTCTGTTCAGTCCACTGATCGAGATAATCCTTCACCTTCCCGACGAAATCCCGTGCCGTCTCCAACAACTCTTCCGCCTCTTCCTTGGTAACGCTACGATCCACGCCATAGTCGCCGATGATCCGCTTACGATAAGCAAGATTGAGTGCGTTTCCGAGGTGTTTCTCAAAGATCCCGGTTCTCACAAAATGGTCGCCGAACAGGTTGATCACGCCTTTATGAGAGGAACTGGTTAGTTCCTTGGTAAGGAGTGCGGCTTCCGCCATGAAGAACATGGCATAATAGCCCCGGGAGGCACAAGAATCATAGTCCTCGATACTCAGGACATATTCAGCCGTGTGCAGGAATCTCTCAGCTTTTTCTATAAGGTCCCTCAACTCGGTCATGCTGTTATCCCCTCTTTCCTGACATTCAGCATGAACGGGGAGTTGTAATTCGCAAAACGCTCTTCAGAAACCGCTACGACGGAGACAAGCTCGCCTTCGTCGAGGATGATGTCATACAGAAGATCGCTCAAGCTGTCTTCGACCTCCCGGGGATTCAAGGATTGGTCTACCAGCACGAGCACGTCAACATCGGAGTCTTTCGTGGCTTCGCCCCGGGCGTGGGAACCATAGAGGATAACCCTCTTGATGCCCGCGCCGTATATCTCGTGCAGATGAGCTTTTACCTGGTCCACCAGACGTTTGACTTTCGGGTCCATCCGCTCACCGCTTTTCCTTGACCGTGTGCGGCATGTTCTTTTTGGCCGCCGTGGCGACGATTCGCACCTTGTCCGGCTGCTCCAAAAGGACTTCGATGCTCCCTTCCGGGCAAATGACGGCACACTGGGTGCAGGCGGTGCATCCGTCGTTCTTCGCCTGGGCCGGGAAGTAACCGTTCTTGTTCGACTCCCGCGAGATCACGATGTTCTTCTTGGGGCAAACCGTGACACAAAGGCCGCAGCCCTTGCACCGTTCCGTGTCAATGACGATTCTGCCTGCCATTTCACGTCCTTGGCGTTCTTGACATTATCAACGTGCCCGGACGACCAAACGTGACGGGCGACCCCCTCCTCTCTCAGCATTAGCATCATGCTACCAATCCCATTTACTACTGTAAAGGGCAAAAGCCGGTTCGCCAGGTGCTCCTGGATGTGCGGATTGTGTGCTTGAAGCTTGTCACGACAAGGGATTTCTGCTTAACTGTGCCGCATGGAGAGTCCGCTTTTTGATTTGACCGGCAAAACGGCGTTGGTTACTGGGGCAGGACGGGGGATCGGTCTTGCCATCGCCCGGGGTCTTGCCGGGCAGGGGGCGGATGTGGCCCTCATTGCCCGGACGAAGGGCCAGCTTGAGGCGGCCAAGAGGCAGATCGAGGCCGAGAGCGGCCGCAGGGCGTGGATTTTCCCGTTCGACCTTGGCGATGTGGGGCATGTTCAGCGGCTTTTCGGGGAGATCGTTGGGGCGACTGGAGGTGTCGATATCCTGGTGAACTGTGCCGGGACGACCGTTCGGGAGCCTACGGAGGATGCCTCCCTGGAGAGTTTCAACCGGGTGATGGACGTGAACCTGACGGAGGTTCTGCTGCTGTGCCAGGCGTTCTGCAAGCACCGCAAGCAGGTGGGTAAGCCCGGCCGGATCATCAATATCGGCTCTTTGGCCTGTCACGCGGCGCGGCCCACGATTGCGGCCTATGCGTGCAGCAAGATGGGCGTGCTGGGTTTGACCAAGATGCTGGCGGTCGAGTGGGCCAAGTACGGCATCAATGTCAACGCCATCGGGCCGGGGTATATCGCGACCGATCTGACCGCCCCGTTGCAGGCCGATGCCGATTTCAGCCGATGGGTGCTCTCCAAGACCCCCTTGAACCGGTGGGGCCGGCCCGAAGACCTCGTCGGGACCGCCGTGTTGTTCGCTTCCAGGGCCGGCGATTTCATCACTGGGCAGATCTTTTACGTCGATGGCGGCTGGACCGCTCTCATTTAGGTGGATAGTGCGCGAGGGGTGACACAGGAAGGTTTTTATGAAGCCACATGTCGCTGATTCCATGAGTAAGTTGGTGGTGTTTGCCGCCGCCGTCGCGACTCTTTTCTGTGGGCCGGCGACCGCCAATTCCGGGCCGGGGGACATGCTCAAGGTGGACTTGCGTAAACGGGTCGCGACTGCCGATGCTCCGGACAAGTTCCACATCGTTTGCGAGAAGCAGCAGTGGAATCCCTCAGAGACGGCGATCATCATCTGCGACATGTGGGACCAGCACTGGTGCAAGGGGGCGACACAGCGCGTGGCGGAAGTGGCGCCCGTCATGAACCATGTCGTCTCAGTAGCCAGGGACAGAGGCGTGCTTATCATCCACTCGCCGAGCGGGACCATCGACCACTACAAGGACCATCCCGCCCGCCAGGTGGCCAAGAACGCGCCTAAGGCGGCCAATCTGCCCGAGGGGATCACCTCGTGGTGCCAATGGAAGGACGAGACGGAAAAGAAGGCCGGCTACCCCATCGACCACTCCGACGGCGGCTGCGACTGCCAGCCCCAGTGCAAGCAGGGCTCGCCTTGGACAAGTCAGATTGCCGCCATCGAGATCAAAGACAAGGATGTGGTCAGCGATTCCGGCGTGGAGGTCTGGAACCTGCTGGAGGCCCGGGGCACCAAAAACGTGATTCTGATGGGCGTTCATGCGAATATGTGCGTGCTCGGCCGGCCGTTTGGCCTGCGCAACTTAGCCAAGGCGGGCAAGAACGTTGTCCTGATGCGCGACCTGACCGACACGATGTACAACTCCCGCCAGAGGCCGCGAGTCAGCCATTTCACCGGCACCGACCTGATCGTCGAGCACACGGAGAAGTACGTCTGCCCGACCATCGTGTCCACCGTCTTTACCGGCAAGCCGCCGTTCGAATTCAAGGATGACAAGCGTTCACTCGTTGTCTTTCTCTCGGCGGAGAACGAGTACGACGCGGCCGAGACCCTGCCCGCATTCGCTCGCGAGCTCCAGCTCAGTCATGGCCTGCACTGTGAGATCGTCCAGGGTGCCACGGACGCCAAGAGCAAGGACCTGCACGACATCAGCGGCATGGAAATCCTGACGGAAGCCGACCTCGTGGTGGTTTTTGCCCGGCGCAGGGCACTTCCCGCCGACCAGATGAAGTACCTCCGCGATTACTTAGATCGGGGTCGCCCCCTGATCGGCCTTCGCACGGCCAGTCACGCGTTCGACGCCAAAGGTACCGGTCCCAAGGAGGGGCATGATGAGTGGCCCAAGTTCGACCCCGAGGTGCTCGGCGGCAATTATCACAACCATTACGCCGCCGGACCGAAGGTGACGGTCACGCCGGCCGCCGGCGCCGCCAGCCATCCGATCCTGAAAGGCGTCGAGCTGCCCTTGCTCAGCAATGGCTCACTTTATCGGGCGAACCCCCTGGCAGCCAGCGCCACGTTGCTGCTGGTGGGCACGATCCCGGACAAGGAGCCTGAGCCTGTCGCTTGGACAAACCGCTACAAAAACTCCCGCGTCTTCTACACCTCGCTCGGCCATCCCGACGACTTCGCAAACCCCCAATTCCGCAAATTACTCGTTAATGCGGCATTCTGGGCAATGGACAAAAAGTGAAGCGTAGGCCGATATAGGTCCTATCGGTCCCATTTGTCTCATGGGTCGTATAGGACGAATAGGACCGATGGGGTCCATAGGAACTATGCTCGCCACGCGAGGTCGTTTCAAGGGGGTACTGTTTCTCGATTTCGCCTCGATCGCTGTCAACCCCGGAGCTGCGATGCTCGTCTAAAGGAATAGTTGGAGTCGTAGCCTCGATGGAAGGTTTAGATGAGAGCTTAGTCGCCGCTCACCTGCGGGGTGATCCGGCGGCGTTTCGCGAGCTTGTCCGCAGGTATGGGGACGGCGTGCTGGGGTATCTATTCCGCATGACGGGTAGTCGTGACCAGGCCGAGGACCTCTTTCAGGAGACCTTCAAACGGGTCCACGAGAAGGCCCGGACCTTCCGGGGCGGCAGCTTCAAAAGCTGGCTGTTCACCATCGCCACGCGCGTGACCATCGACACGGCCCGCCGGCGTAAACGCGTCGCGAGCATCTCCCTGGACCGGCAAGTCGATTGCGACGACCCGTCGCCGCTGGAGACCGTCGCCGCCCAGGATGCGGCGGACCCCGTGGATGAGGTGGTTCGAGAAGAGCAGAAGGAGCAAGTGCGGCGGGCGATTGAGTCGCTGCCGGTTGGCCAGCGGGCCGCCCTGGTCCTGGCTTATTACCAGCAGCTCAGCTATCGGGAAGTCGCCGAGGCCCTGGGCTGTTCCGTCGGCGCCGTGAAGACCCAGATGTCCCGCGCGCTCGCGAAGTTGGCCCAGAGACTGCCGGATTCTGTTGACGTGACAAAATGAACTGCGGAAGTTCGCCACGCTGGACTTCCTTCGCGATGAGGTCGAAGTCCCCGAGGATCTGCTATCCAAGACGGTTGAAAACGCCGTGCGGGCTCGTCCCGGCAGAGCAATCTGGCTGTACAGAATCCCCGCGTTGGGTGCGGTCGCCGCGGCTGTCATGGCGGGTGCTGCACTGCTTTTGGTATCCAATTTCACGCAGGACAAACAAACGACGCCAACGATGATGCGCGACATGCCTACTCAAAACAGCGTGCCTGCTCCTGCTCTCCGTGAGGCATATGTTGCCAAGAGCCCGCAAAGCGAAGCCGAGAGTGCCGGTGGGTTGGGAAAAACCGAATTCGCTCCGCAGGCGAAGTCCCAGTCTCTGAGAATGGCTCTGACGGCGGCCCAGCCTGGACCGATAGCGGAGACCGTAGAGAAGCCGCCGTTCGCTCCACAAGCGAAGTCCCCGTCTGTCAAAATGGCTTTGACCGTAGCCGAGCCTGGACCGATCACTGAGGTCGCAGAGAAGCCGCCGTTTGCTCCGGCCAGTGCCATTGAGCTGGTGGTGCTGCCGCGACGAGAGAACGTCCAACTGACGATCTACAACGGGGCCGATCTTACTCTGGTCCGTGAACGCCGGAACCTCACGCTCAAGCAAGGCTGGAACTGGCTCCAGTTCATGTGGGCCGATACGCTGATCGATCCGACCTCGCTTAGCCTTGAGCCCTTGAAGCACAAAGATGGTGTGCAAGTCCAGCAACTGGTTTTCCCACCGAGGCTACGGGAACTTGGCCGCTGGCTGATCCACTCGGAGGTCGGCGGCCAAGTGCCTTTCGAGCTGACTTACTTCACCAGCGGTCTCGCCTGGCGGGCCTTCTACATGGGCACGCTCTCCCAAGACGAGAAGACGATGCACCTGGAAGGCTACGTCCGCATCGCCAACAGAAGCGGTGAGGACTATGAAGACGCTCAGACGCGGCTGGTGGTCGGCCGAGTCCATCTCCTCGATCAGATCGCCGAATTGGCAAAGCGCCAGTACCCCTACGGCAGTCCCGTGTCTCCTGGCACGCAGGGCTGGCTGGGAGATCTCGGCGGGGCTCGGGCCGACAAAGATTCCTACACGCTCGACGTGAGTAGTCGCCGCGCCGGGCAATTGATGCAGTCGCTGAAGCGCAAGGAAATTCAGAAGGAGGGCCTCAGCGAATACTTCCTTTACACGATTGAAGGGACGGAGACGATCGAGAACCAATGGGCCAAGAGACTCCTTTCCTTCAAGATGGATGAAATCCCCGTGGCGAGTCTGTACAAATACGACGAGCAGCGGTGGGGGCCTCAGGCGATCCGGTTCATCTCCTTCGCGAACGACCAAGAGCACAAACTCGGCAATACGCCGATGCCGGATGGAACAGTCCGCATCTACGCTCGCGCGGATGGAGAGGGCCATCTGTCCTATGTCGGCGCGATGGACGTGAAGTACATTCCTGTCGGCGAGAAGATCGAGCTGAATCTTGGGCCGGGCCGTCTCGTCGAGGTCAAGCCGGCGGTGGTGGACTACAGAATAGAGAACCACACGTTCGATAACAAAGGCAACGTCTCCGGCTGGGACGAAGTCCGGGCTTGGAGGATTGAGGTCGCCAACACCCGCCTGTTGCCGATCAACGTGGAAGTGACTCGCGGTTTCGAGACGGCGTACTGGACTCTGAAACCGGCGGACAAAGAAGTCTTTTACGAGAAGTATGATGCGACCCATGCTCGCTTCAAAGTGACGGTTGAGCCAAGAAGCAAGCGGGTCTTCGACTATACCGTAACGATGTACCGCGGTGCCCGGACAGGGGCAGCGGCCGAGAGATAGTGGTAGGATGGGCCTTAGCCCATGCAGATCATTTGGGCACAGGTGGACAGGAGCAGCATGGGCTGAAGCCCATCCTACAGTTAACGAGACAGACACGATCCGTATGGTGTTTTTGGAGATGCACAAATGAATGCAAAGCGTGTTGCAGCAATCGGTCTTTTGGCTGTGCTTGGGGCGACAGCCACCCAGGCGAGAATCAAGCTCGTCGCGTTGCCCGAGCGGGCGGCGACGGTCATTCGGCTGGACAATCCCAACGCGACCCTGATCGAAGAGGAGCGGGTCCTGACGCTTCAGAAGGGCCTCAACAAGGTGGACTTTTCGTGGAAGGGCGTGCAGATCGATGAGGATTCCATTCGCCTGCAGATGCTCGAACATCCGGCCGACGTGACGCTCCTGAGCGTCAGTTACCCGCCGGGCGAGGCGGCGTTGGTGTGGGAGATCAGCAGCGGCGGCGATTTCGCCGAGAAGGTCCGCATCAGCTATCTGCTGAGCAACATCGACCGGCTGATCACCTACAAGGCCGTCGCCAACAAGCCCGAGACGCTCGTGGACCTCAAGAGCTACCTGATCCTGCGTAACTTCTCCGGCGAGGATTTCGAGAAGGCTCGCGTCCTCCTCGACTACGGCGAGGCCTTCGAGCAGGGCATCAACCACGAAGAGACCAAGCAGATGCTCTTTCTGAAGGACCCCAACGTCCCGGTCCGCAAGATCTGGAAGTTCGACGCCGCGACGCAGCCGTGGGACCCCCAGCAGCTTGACAATCAGAACGTGGGCATTCCCGTCAGCTACGAGATCACCAACAGCGACAAGAGCGGCCTGGGCCAGTTCGCCCTCTGGGGCGGCAAAGCCCGCATCTTCCAGCAGGATGGCCACGGCGGCACGATCTTTTTGGGTGAGGACAACGCCTCGCTGGTCCCGGTCGGTGAGAAAATGGAGCTGTACATCGGCGACAGCCGGGACATCGTGGTCACGCAGCGCAAGATGAAGGATGCGCAGATCAATCTCCGCAAGAACAACGACGGCAAGGTCGTCCTCTATGACACCGACGAGATCATCACGGCCAAGATCGAGAACTTCAAGGACAGCCCCGCCGTGCTGACGATGATCCAGCACATCCCCGGCCAGTGGGACATGGAAGACTGCAATCTCAAGTTCACGAAGAAGGACGCTTCCACGCTCAAGTTCGAGATCGAGCTGCTCGCTCGGACCGAAAAAGGACCGGCGGCGAAGGAGCTGACGATGCACTACCACCGCCGCAACGTCCGGTCGGATGCGCCGCCGGAGCCGACTGTGCCCCCGATGCCGACGCGCGGAACGTTTCGATCCAGGTAATCCCGGACACTGACAGGAGCAATCGCATGAAACGGTGGATTTTATTCTTGATGATAACCTTGATGGCTGCTGCCGCAGCGCGGGCGAAGGTGGACCTGACCACCTTGCCCTCGCGGGACACGGTGCAGCTCACGATCTACAACTCGGCCGATATGACCCTCGTGCGCGAGAGTCGGGCCTTGACGCTGAAAACGGGGGCCAACGTCCTCCAGTTCTCCTGGGAGAACACCCTGATCGACCCGACGAGCTTGGAGATGCTGCCTAAGGCGCAGGCCGGCCAAATCGACGTGGCTGAGCTGGTGTATCCGGCTCGTGTGAAGAATCTCGGCCTATGGAATGTCCAGAGCAAGGTCAGCGGGCAGGTCCCCGTGGAGATCACGTACCTGACCAGCGGCCTGGCCTGGCGGGCCTTCTACATGGGCACGCTGTCGCAGGACGAAAAGACGATGCGCCTCCAAGCCTACGTCCGTGTGACCAACAACAGCGGCGAGGACTATGAGAACGCCCAGGTCCGGCTCATCGTGGGCAAGGTTCACATCCTCGACCAGATCGCCGACCTAGCCAAACGCCAGTATCCCTACGGCCGGCCGGGCGGGGAAATCAGGCCGCTGGCCTCGCCCGCCCCGGTGCTGGCGGAAAAGAGCATGGTGCTCAGGGAGTCTCTTGATTCCCTGGCCGTTGCTGCCGCCAAGCCCAAGGAGATCGTGAAAGAGGGCCTGAGCGAATATTTCCTCTACACCATCGAAGGGACGGAGACCATCCCCACCGGCTGGTCGAAGCGGCTGATGAGCTTCGATATCGACGGCGTGCCGGTGGTGAACCTCTACAAATTCGAAGAGGAACGCTACGGCTCGAATGTCACGCGGTTCCTGAGCTTCAAGAACGACCAGGAACACAAGCTGGGCCAAACCCCGATCCCCGATGGCGATCTCACGGTCTATCGCGCCGCTGACGAGCAGAAGCACTTGTCTTACGAGGGCCGGTCCTCGTTCAAGCACATCCCCGTCAACGAGGAGGTCGAGCTCGATCTCGGGGCCGTCGCCGACGTTGTGGTCGAGCCGAACCTGATCGAGACCAAGACGGACAACTACCGCTTCGACAACAAGGGCGACATCTCCGGCTGGGATGAGATTCAGGCATTCAACGTTCAGGTGCGAAACACCCGTGACGTGGCGGTCAAGGTTGAGATCACCCGCAATTTCGACAACCCGGCCTGGGACCTCAAGAGAGGTGGCGAGGTCGGCAGCTTCGAGAAGGTCGATCTGGACACGGTCAAGTTCACCATCGAGCTGCCGCCGCACGCGAAGCAGGCGTTCGAATACACGCTGACCACCTACAACGGCGTGCGGGCCGAGGATTGGAGCAAGAACGCCAGATGATAGGTTCGGAGTTCCGCCTTCAGGCGGGAAAGACCAGTCTGACCCGCGTAAACGCGGAACTCCAAACAGACCACACCCCATACGGACTGACCACCGGATTAGAGTAGCCGGTGCGGTCTGAGGAAAGGACGAATGGTAATGATACGCCTCTTTACGATGTTTATGGTGCTGGCAGTCGCGTCCGCGGCGTTCGCCAAAGTGGATCTGGTCACTTTGCCGCCTCGGGACACGGTGCAGCTCACGATCTATAATTCCGCCGACATGACGCTCGCGCGGGAGAGCCGGGCCTTGACCCTGCAAAAGGGCGAGAATGCCCTGCAATTCTCCTGGGAGAACACGCTCATCGACCCGACGAGCCTCGAGATGATGCCCAAGAGCGGCGCCGGTGGGATCGACATCGCCGAGTTGGTCTATCCTCCGCGTGTGAAGAACCTGGGCTTGTGGACCGTCCAGAGCCAGGCCAGCGGCAAAGTCCCCGTCGAGATCTCGTATCTGACCAGTGGCCTCTCCTGGCGGGCGTTCTACATGGGGACGCTCTCGCACGATGAGAAGGTGATGCGCTTGCAGGCCTACGTCCGCGTGACCAACAACAGCGGCGAGGACTATGAGAACGCTCAGGTCCGGCTCATCGTGGGCAAGGTCCACATCCTCGACCAGATCGCCGACCTGGCCCGCCGGGAGTATCCCTATGGCCGGCCGGGTGCGCCAGTGGTGCAAGGCGCCGCGGCATATGGCGGGCTCGCCAAGAAGGAAATGGTTCGGGCGACGGCGCTTGCCGCACCACTAAGCGCATTACGGGACCCTGCGGCACCCAAGCAGGTCGTCAAGGAAGGGCTCAGCGAGTACTTCCTGTATACCATCGAAGGGACCGAGACGATCGCGAACGGCTGGTCGAAGCGACTCTTGAGCTTCGACATCAACGAGGTGCCGGTGGTCAATCTCTACAAGTTCGAGGAAGAGAGATACCGCGCCAGTGTCGTGCGGTTCCTGAGCTTCAAGAACGACAAGGAGCACAAGCTCGGCCGGACCCCGATTCCGGGCGGCTCGCTCAAAATCTACCGCACGGCGGACGCCCAGGAGCATCTGTCCTACACGGGCCAGTCGTCGTTCAAGTACATTCCGGTGGACCAGGAGGTGGAGCTGAACCTGGGTAGCGTCTCGGACATCGTGGTCGAGCCCACGTTGATGGATGTCAAGACGGACAACTACCGATTTGACCCCAAGCGCAACGTCTCCGGCTGGGACGAGATTCGAGTCTTTGAAGTCACGGTCAAGAACACCCGCGACATTCCGGTGAAGGTGGAGATTCGCCGCAACTTCCCGACGACGTATTGGACGCTCCAGCGAACCGGCCAGGTCGATCAGTTCGAGAAGGTGGATCAGGACACGGTCAAGTTCACCCTGCTCCTGCAACCGCAGTCCGAGCGCAAGTTCCAGTACACGCTGACCACGTACAACGGCGTGCGGACCGAGGATTGGACACGACTGTCCCAATAGCACAAGGCCTGGGTGGCAGCGTCAAGCGAAGCTTGGCGATGGTTGTGTCGCGGGCATCCTGTCCGCGATTCGAGGGCGCTCGCGCCCTCGACACAAAGAGCCATCGCCAAGGCCTTCGGCCTTGACGATGCCACCCGACCCTCGATGATTTATTGCGAGATGCTCACGCGGATTCGGATTGATTCGTGCGCCCCCGCTTGTCATCCTGAGTGCAACGACGGATCTGGGCTGGGAGTTTTGTAGGATGGGCTTTAGCCCATCCTACAAGCTCAAACGCAATCCATGTACTTCGTTTGCGGCCGGTTGCTACGCCTGCGGCTCGCCTGGGGTTGCCGCTGGACCCGGAGACGGCTCGAAGACGTTGAATTCGGGTCCGTATTGGGCCAGATAGTACAGGCTGTACGACCGGCCGAAGACATGGAGCGGCAGCAGGATTACCGTCCCGATATAGGGGAGGGCGAACAGGCAGGCCGCACAGCAGCAGGTGCAGCACACGCTCACCACAATCATCGCGCCAATCGCTATGGTGATGGCGATTTGGATCAGGACGTACAGGAAGAACCTGGCCCTGTTGACCGACAGCAAATCCAGAAGGACCTGCCATGCCGAGACGGCCCGGCTGGCGTGGAGGTACATGATCGGCACGACAAAATCCTTGGTAAACTTGCCGATGACGCCGGCCACGATCAGTACCGCGACGAAGTACACGACGGCGGCGACCAGACTCAGAATGGTCAGGGGGTTGAAGCCGAGGGTCGCGGTGGAGACCCAGGCGACAAGCCCGCCCAGCACGAAGGGCAGGATCGCCGCCCCCAGCGTAATGAGTCCGACGACCGCCCGGAAGGCGAACAGGCTGTGGGCGTGGCCACGGAATCGTCGCCAGGGGTTGGTCACTTCCGCCTTGTTCTGTGCCACGCAGTAGAGGAACATGAATCGCCCGCGGCTGCTCAGCCAGAGAAACAGCAGCCACAAGCCGACGATGACCACCGTGGCGGCGAGGGCCACGGGGATGATCCAATCCAGATTGTTGGCCACATACTCCCGGGCCTGGTCGATGTCATGCCGGATACTCTCGCGATCGACTTTGTGGTGAGTCCGGTTGCCACCGCCACCGCCGCCACCGCTGCCTAGTTGGGCCAGCCAGGCGGAGAATCCGATAATGAACCATCTCTCCAGGTCAAACGGGCGGAAGAGAACGGTTCGGACCCGCTCGATCGCCGGGCCGATCGGATCGATCACGCTGACATGACGAATCTGCGGTGCGTTCATCAGGGCCGGTGCTCCCTTGATATGAGTAGGTCGGCTCGGACTGTTCTGCCCAGAGCATCCATGCACATATAGACGCCTGCCGATAGGTTTTATTCAGGATTGCCTGGACATTCCAGTGGCCTCCTGATGCTCACAGCCGGCCCAGCTTCGCGATGGCTCGCGCGAGGCGGTCGCGGTGCTGCTCGATCGCGGCGGGGTCCTTTGTGAACGTGGTCATGTCTTTCGTGACCTCCGTGGGCACGGCGAGCAGGGCGGCGTACTCGCCCCTCTGGGCCGCCGTGAGCTTGTCGCCTTGGGCCGCAATGAGCCGTTTCAGGGTGACGAAGTATTCGTAATCCTCGATTCCATCGCGGAGCATCTCCCAGCGGATGCTGTCCACCGGGCCTTCGACGATGGGACGAGTCGGGTTCCCATCGGCCGCCTCGACGGGCGGGTAGACGAAGCGACCATCGCCGTTGCCCCAGGCGCGTTTCTGGCCGCCGGGCGTGCTGTAGCCGGACTGCCAGCCCATTGGGTCCTCATAGGGGTTCTGCGGGTGAGCGCGGTCGGGGTAGGCGGCCTCGCTGGTCCAGTAGTTCGTCTCCCAGACGAGAATGCCTTCGATCTTGCGTTGCCAGGTCTGCCAGAGCCAAACCCTTAGCTCGGTTCCGGGGTGGTCGATGAACAGCGTGCCGTAGGGGGCCTTCGGTCCCGTGCAAATGTACCACCAGAACTTCTCGCCCTCCTGCCGTCGCTGGTCGGCGGCCTCGTGCTGGTATTCGTTGGAGATGGGGCACCAGATGTTCGGCCCGCCGATCAGTCCCGGCTCGACCTGCTCGGTCAACATGCGGCTGATGTCCGGGGCCGCCGCCTTGAGCTTGGCGAAGCCGTTGCTAACGAACGGGTAGTCCTTCGGGTCCGGCTCGTCGAACCAGTAGACAAAAGCCTCATCGAGCCAGCCCTTCTGTCGCAGATGCTCCTGGATTTGCGCGCAGTAGCTGCTGAACAGGGCCTTGTAGTGCGGCGTGTCCTCGCCGAAGCCGAGCAGTTGGGGCTCCTGCCGCGAATGGAAGGTCCCGCCGCCCAGGCCGGGAATGCTCAGTCGAAACGAGTTGAAATAGTAGTAGCCGATGGCCTGTTCCATCGCCTTGTCCCAGGCGGTGAAATCGAGCTTTACCCGGAGCTTCTCCTGCTCGACCGGGGGCAGTTGCGGGGGCTCGAAGGCGCCGCCCTCAATGAACTCCTCGCCCGTGGCGGCGTTGGTCAGCGAGACATCGTCGAACCAGGCCAATCCCGTCGGCTCGCCGGCCTCGGTCCAGTTCGCCGCCCGCAGGCGAAGCTGCACGCTCTTGGCGCCTTCGGGGAACTTGCGAATGGCGCGGTCGAATTCCTGCCAGCGGCCGTTGCCTTCGAGGCCGATGTCATTGTTGCCACCGGAGATCCACTGGCCCGAGGCGTCGTAGTGATTCAGCGTCACCAAGAAGGTCTGTCCCGGCACGGCCGTGCGATACCAGAACCGCAGACGCAGCCCGGCCTCAGGGATAGGCACCAGCGGCTCGTACACCGCCTCGACGTTCTGGTCTTTGCGGTCGTCGAAGATGAGCAGGCTGCGGTCGCCGCTGTGCTTTTCGTTCGTGACCGGCTGACCGCCTTGCCACTTGGGTTTGGGCGGCCGGACGTCGGGCCACGTCACGGCGATTGGGTCGAGTGGCGCCGGATCGTAGGGCGAGATGTGATGGTCGCTGTAATTGGCCCAGTATTTCTCCAGGACCTCATGCTTGCGTCGCGCGTCCGAGATTCCCTGGTAGCGAAAGACGTTGCCGGAACTGAACCCGAACGCCGTCGTGCAGGTCATCCGGTCGGGCAGCTCGAAATCGTAGACCTCCACCTGCAGCGGCACCGCGGCCCGGTAGCCGTCGGCCCTCACGCTGATCGTGCCCTGATACACACCGGCCCGCGCGTCGCGCGGCACGTTCACGCGGACCCAGAACGGTTGGTTCTTGCCCGCCGGCACGTCGATAGCGTTCTTCAGCGGCGGCAGGGGATCGGGCCAATATCCGGCTGTGGTGCTCTTATCCGTCGGCCGGGTGACGTGGACGTACCGCACCTCCAAAAGGTCGATGCTCTGCGCGGGGATCATCGCGCCGGCCGGCCCGGTCAACGCTCCTGCCTCAAGGACAAGTCCCTTCAACGCGGCAGTAGGCCGCACGACCAACTGGGCTGCTTCCGCCTCATTCTTCGCCGCCCGAATGAGCACAGCATCGCTCTTGGCCTTCGGCAGTCCCCGGTCCTGGCCGACCTTCCACCCCGACGAGGCCCACCACAGGCCAACCTGCTCGCTCGATCTCGGCAGCAACTCGCCATAGGTGGTTGCGGCAAGGTAATCCTGGGCCCAGCCGCAAGAGACGAATCCACAAACGATACCGATCAGACAAACGACTCGTACCCACATCTTCTGACCCTCTCAATATTGCCTCTATTTCTGGTACACGCGGACGTAGTCCACTTCGAACCGCGCGGGGAACTCCGTGCCGGAGGGATCGCCGCCGGAGGTGCCGCCGATGGCTAAGTTCAGGATGATGTACTGAGGCTGGTGGAACGGGTTCGGGTCCCCAAGTGCGGTATCTCGCACTTGGGAGCCCTTCTTGGCCTCCTCATCCTCGTTGACCGTGTCCTTGAGGTCGGTGGAATTCAAAAGCATGTCGTCCACGTAGAGCTTGATGCTTTGATCGTCCCAGTCCATGCGCCAGACGTGGAATTTCTTGGACCAGTCGGGGTCGCCGAACTCCGTGAGAGGCTTTTTGCTGTTGTCCCATTTGGCCGCCCAGGGCTGTTTCGAGCCCCAGGCGACATTGGCTAAGAGAACGCCCTGGTAGTATTCCATGATGTCGATCTCGCCGTTGCGGGGCCAGCGGCCCTGGACGCCCAGCGTCCAGAAGGCGGGCCACAGGCCGGCACGTGTGTCAATCCGGGCCCGCATCTCGAACCGGCCGTACATCCAACTGTGCAATCCCCGCGTGGTCACGCTCGCCGAGGTGTACTCGGCGTATTCCCGGTTGCCCCGCCGATTGTCGGCGCCGGGCGTGTATCCGGGGTTCTGTTTGCGTTCGCGTCGCGCCTCGATGATGAGCATGCCGTTCTCGCAGCGGGCATTCTCCGGCTGATACCACTGCAACTCCTGATTCCGCACGAAGCCTCTCTCATAGGTCCACTTGTTGGGGTCGGGACTGCCCTTATTGTCGAACTCATCGGCCCACACCAGTTTGTACGAGGGACCTCCCTCATTACACGTTGGCTCTCTTCGTGTCTGTGTTGGGGCGCACGAGAGTGTCGCACACACAAGACACACGGCGGAGACGATTCTCATCGACATGACTACTCTCCTTCAGGTCGTTCGAGTCTGTACGCCCGGCTTCCGGGCATGGCGGGCCATTCTACCCGATACGACCTTGGTCGGGAAGGACCGTGGCATCCCCAGGTGCAACGCTTGCAGGAATCTTGCCTCGTTAGAAAAATCAGAACCACCGGCAGAGCCGGTGGTATGAGGAAGGCCCCTAAAAGGGGCCATCGCGTGACTAATCGAACATTCAACTACCCTGGTCCTCCCGCTTCTCGCGGTCTTTTCCTCTTGGAGGTGCTAACGTG
>JAPLMX010000271.1 GCA_026386805.1 Phycisphaerae bacterium
GCCATCAAACGCCGAGTCCGCTCATCCAAGAGTGACCAGACGGAGGCGAATTTCTGCCGGAGCTGAGGGACGGTTTTCATATCCCGGAATCATACCAACTCCCGGCTTGACGTGCTACCTTTATTTATGAACGCTGCCTAATGTGGTGGACAGCACGCCCAAACGACCTGGATGCCATGGCTACGCTGCGTAGGCATGCTCCCCGATCGCACCAAACATGTCTACGAGGCGTAGACATGGCACCCTCGCTATGGGACAGACCGGAGAGGTGTTTCTCGTGGGTCGTGCGTCCCCGCACGACCTTTTGGCGAGCGGGGACGCTCGCCCTACGAAGAGACCAGCCTCGTAGCCCTCCGATGATCACGCGTGCACGGTGTTCGCCACGTTGGTGTGGACGTGCAGTAGGCTGTGCCGTCCACATCATCTTCGTTTATTTGAGCTGCATCCACAGGTAGCTGTAGGATAGGGCGGTGCGCAGGGCCAATTGCTTGTTCGTGGCCGCGGCCGCGTGGCCGCCTTCGGTGTTCTCGTAGTAATAGACTTTGTGGCCCATCGCCTCCATCTTGGCCGCCATCTTGCGGGCGTGGCCCGGATGCACGCGGTCGTCCGCCGTGGAGGTGTAGAAGAAGACCTGCGGATACTTCGCGTCGGCTCGAACGTTCTGATAGGGCGAATATTTGCTGATGTAGGCCCATTCCTCGGAGATATCGGGATCGCCGTACTCGGCCATCCAACTGGCGCCGGCCAGCAACTTGTTGTACCGCTTCATGTCGAGCAAAGGCACCATGCAGACCACGGCGTGGAACAGGTCCGGCCGCTCGGTGAACATGACGCCCATCAGGAGGCCACCGTTGGAGCCGCCCATGATGCCGAGGTGCTTGGGCGAGGTGATCTTGCGCTGGACCAGGTCCTCGGCTACGGCGATGAAGTCGTCGTAGGCCCGCTGGCGGTGCTCCTTGAGGGCCGCCTGGTGCCAGCGGGGGCCGAACTCGCCGCCGCCACGGATGTTGGCCAGGACGTAGATGCCGCCTTTCGTCAGCCAGGAAATCCCGGTCGCGGGGGAGTAGCTGGGCAGCATCTCGATCTCGAAGCCGCCGTAGCCGTAGAGGAGCGTCGGATTGGAGCCGTCCGGCTTCATTTGCCTGGAGTGGACGACGAAGTAGGGTATTCGCGTTCCGTCTTTCGAGACGGCTTCGAGCTGCTCTGTTTTGAGGCCGCTGGGATCGAAGAAGTTCGGCAGCTTCTTGATTGCGCGGCTGGCTTGGCCATCCGAGGCATAGTAGAGACTCGTCGGTGTCAGGAAGCCTTCGTAGGTGAACAGGTACTGGTCGGATTGCTCATCCGTCGTGACGACGCCCAGAGTCCCGAGCGGTGGGGCATCGACTTTGCGGTGATCCCAGCGGCCATCCTTGAGCCGGTACTCGTACAGGTTGCTTTTCACGTTGTCGAGCACGTTGACAACCAGCAGATCGCGGGCGCGGGAGAACGAGACGACGTTCGAGCGGTCGTTCGGCTCGACGACCGTGTCGAACGTGCGGTCGCCTTGCAGGTATTTGTCGTAGTCGATACTGATCAAAGATCCCTGGCAATGGGTTTTCGCGCCGACGGTCCAGTTCGACCGCAGGCGGACGAGCATCTGGTTCTTGAAAAAGCCGCCGAACTGGGCGTCGTCGGGGATGTCGAGCTTGATGGTCCGGCCGGCCTCGATCACGTAGGTATTCGATGTGTAGAACGTGATGCCGCGCAGGATCACGTCGTACTGCCGCTCCGGCGCGTTGATGACGCGGCAATGGACCTCCACGTCCTTGGACTCGCCCTCGAAGACGGTCGCGGCATTGCTCAGCGACGTGCCCCGCTTCCATCGCTTGGCGATGCGCGGATAGCCCGAGTCCGTCAGACTGCCCGGTCCGAAATCGGTCTGGACGTACAGCGTGTTCCGGTCCTTCCAGGAGACCCCGCTTTTCGCCTCGACCAGCGAGAAGCCGTCCTTGACGAACTGCTTCGCTTCGGCGTCGAATTCGCGGATGACCACGGCGTCGCCGCCGCCCCGCGACAGATGGACCAGAAAAAGCGTGTAATCGGGATACAGCCCTTCGGCCCCTTTGAACACCCATTGCTCGCCTTCCTCCCGGCTGAGCTTGTCGATGTCGAGCAGCACCTCCCATTTCGGCGACGGTTTGCGATACTCCGCCAGCGTCGTCCGGCGCCAGAGACCGCGCTCGTTGTTCTTGTCCTTCCAGAAGTTGTAGAGGTACTTGCCCTCGAAACTGGGGTAAGGGATGCGGACGTCGGAGTCGAGCACTTCCAGCGTCTTGGCGTAGACCTCCTCGAACATTGACTGGGTCTTGAGAACGGACAGGGTGGCCTCGTTGTGGGCCTTGACCCAGTCCCGGGGCTTCTCGCCATGAACCTCCTCCAGCCACAGATAAGGATCGGCCTCATCGCCGGCCCACGTTGTACTCAACGGCAGGAAAACCATGATCGTGCCCAACAGAGCCTTCAGATGCTGTCCCATATACGCCTCCCATGCGAGGTTGGCCAGAATCGATTGTCGGTCACCCGACGCCGCACCATTGTGCCATCGAATACTCGTTTGGCCGGCCGTTGTCAATTGCGCCGCAGGTCTGCACGTGCCCCCCAAAAGGATCGACGCCCGACTTCCGCATCGGGCGTCGATGGGGACCCCCAACGCGATGGATCGTGTTCGGGGTTCCCTTGTGCGGCTCCGGAGGAGGACAAGAGCCAAGTGGTCCCAAGCCGGCGGTCAGAAGCCGTAGGCGAGCCGGAGTTGCTCGTTCGTCGGCATTGGGCCGTTCACCTAGGAAAGGCAGCCGCGAACCCGCCGGTAACAGTCTTCCCGTGAGGAGGGGCCCCTGAATCATGATGATCTACAATGCGCCGTGGTGCGGCCCCGCGGCCAACGAATCGGCAATCGCCCCTCGCCTTGCCCTGGCCTCGAAACATCCGTCCGCCGGCCCCGAATCTCGGACGCCAAGAGACGTCGCACGTCTCATAAGGGCGGCTCTTACGGCCGAGCAGGCTAAGTTCTATGTAATTAAGTACCGATATCTCTGTTTACCATTGCCTTGGATGCCTGATCATGGTACATTGGTGCACGTGAAGCCTGCGTTGCCTCGGGCGGACGTCATCCCCGCCCCCGGTGCGGCTCTTCTTGCTGGCATCGGTGTGAGCCTCTGCGGCTGGCTTCGCAGACGCAAGACACTGTAGGAGCATTGGCGACTTAACACTCATAAGGGCGGTGGGCC
>JAPLMX010000229.1 GCA_026386805.1 Phycisphaerae bacterium
CAACCTCGGGGAGGTGGGGCAAGCGGTGGAGGATGGCATGGAGCGTGTGCAACAGAACGGACAACTCCTGTTCGGGTTCTTGGAGCACACCGGTCTTTTTTTTGAGTGACTTGTCACTGTATTATGCGAAATTCAGTAAAGACGCTATTCTCAAACAGGTGGGCTGTTGGATAAAGTACTTGGTTCTTCGTCAGGCACGTGCATATCTTAATCGCTCTCTCAAGTAGGTATTCATAGCGACGCAGGTCTGTCCGATGTCGCCACATCACTTCGTAATTGCTGTCAACGGCAACAATGCTCTCGGCGAGTTCAGACAACTGAGCATCAGATCTTAGGTCTACTGTGTTTGTGTACATGGGTGTCTTAGCTGGCCGAATAGTCGCCAGAGTGGGCGCAGTGCCTTGCAGAAGATTCACTGCTGCCGGAGCTACTCTGTCATGGCATTTGCCTCATACCTGTTGACTCGCTGTTGTCCTGTGTCAAACGTACTACCATGGCTTGACCTGTCGGAAGATAACAAGGGGCTTCGATCTGTGTAGAAAAGAACTCGTCCACTGCCTGCCTTGCTCCAGGTGTTTTCACAAAGCCATAATCATCGAAAACGATCACGCCACCACGAACTAATAGCGGGTAGAAGAACTCGCAGCAATCTTTTACCGATCTATAAATATCGACATCAACGTGAACCAAACAGAAGCGCGTGCTCGCTATGACATAGCCTGTTTTGGGGAATAGGCCGCTATAGATGCGCACGTATGCCATATCTGCCAAGTATCTGGCGATTTCATCCTCTGTGGTGTCGCCGAAATGCCCTTCCTGATATATGTCCCTCTTGGGATCACTCGGGGGCAGCCCGGTGAACGTGTCAAACAAGTGGAGCGTCTTTCCTGACCCTCTGAGAGTGTTGGCCAAGAGCCTTGCTGATCCCCCGCGATACACACCTACCTCTGCGACATCGCCCTCCAGGGCCAGACTATATCGGCACCACTGGTACAAGGAGAACCCACTCTCCTTGGGCAGTAGTGTTTGGTCTTTCACTTCCGACCAAATCGCGTTGAATCGCGAGTCCTCGTCCCACAATCGGATATAAGGAGCCTCACTCATCACCAAGTACCTACCACCGTTACACGATTCGAATCCCGAAGCCAAGTCCTCACTGGACACTCGGTACGCTTGGGCCGTCTCATATCGAACGTCACGTAAGGTACCACACCCACCCGCTAAAGTCTACGCTAATTCCTGAGAGAATTCCGGGGACGCCTTACTTTTTTCGCACGCGGATCAAGCCTGCTGTTGCCCAAGAATGTCGGTGTGCCGAGCACGCCCTACCGGCTGACGGGCTCGGAGCCGAGTTACCCCGTCCGGCCGGTGGCCGGCGAATTCGGCGGCGGCTCACGGCCATCCGACACGACCTATTCCATCCGTAAGAACTCGATAATAAGCCAAAATGTGAAATGTGTAGGTTTGAATCCCATCCTCCCGGGGAGAAAGAAGAAACCGAAGGCCAGCGAGAGGTGATGTGGGACGCGCTTCAGCCCATGCGAGTTCTGATGGCGTCCCGCCCCCTATGCGTTGAAATCGAGCAGCGTGTGATAGATCGTAATTGGCCTGCGCCCAGTTGGTCTCTTGTGGCAGCTACGGTACGTCATGGCTGGCCCACCGCGAAAGCTGTAGCGTTGCCAAGTGCCAGTTGGCTCAACGGAATACTTACCCGGGGAGGTAGCAAGCCTGGATTCGAGAGAGCTACTCCAATCGTCCAGCGTTTTCGATTGAACGTAGCCGAGCATGCCTGCATCGTCATGCTCCCTGGCATATTCGCAGGAGATGAAAGCTCCCAACCCTTCAGGGCCCAGATATTCCCCTATTGGATGATCTGGCCCTAACCGCTTTGCTTCGATCACAAAGTGAGGGTGCAAACCACGCTGCGTTCGCTCAAAGACGATGTCCAATTCCAAGCGGCTGTTGCCTTTGAGGTGCTCGTCGTTTTGCTTCGGCTTTTCATGGATTGAGAACCAGCATGTCCATCGCGGGTTCCGCACATCTTGCGTCGCCTTGCGAAGGGCTGCTGTGAGATCTTGAGTCATGAGGTTCTCATCAGCGTTATGGTATTTGGGGGCGTCGAGACGCCGATATCCCAAGGCAAGCAAGCGGTGGACATTTCCGATAAAAGCGAGGCGCATCGTGGGGTCCGATGCATCTTTCGTGTCAACATGACCGGCCGCAGAGCGCACGGACATCTATTCTCCCCCTCCGGCGGCCGTATCTGCAATGACTTCCCCTGCGTCGATGCGCGCCTGACTCCTCAACCAATGCAGGCGCTGCATCGGTTTGAAAAGATAACTCGTGTTCGTCTCCCTCTTGTGGCATCGCAAAGCCCGCTCGAAGTAGAGCCACTGGCTGTGTCTTTCCAACAGGTGTTGACGGATCTCATGAAGCGACCTGGCCTCTTGCGCATCTGCTGACAGAATCCGTATCGAGGTGCTTAACGGCCGAGCCGGTGCACGGTGTGCCACGACCATTGCACTCTCCTGTTCGTGGATCACCTCGACCATATGCCGGTCGTCGGTAGCGACTTCCACGAAAGAATCGAGTTCCCCTTTGAGTGCTTCGCAGTATGAGCGAATATCCTCAGGCGAAGGAGGTCCGACTGCAACAGGATCGACCTTGCCTTGGATCAGGCGTCTCCGAATGTGGACGAGATCAGAGATCAACCATGTATCGGGTTCGCGGAGCTTGAGCGCCTCGTTTACCATTTCATTCAATTCGCTCTCAAGACGGACAACGTCGTTCGGTGCTTCGTGATCGTCATAGAGCGATGGAGTCGTCTTGACGCTGGCAGGCTTCGCCTTGTCGGCAGCGACGATCGCGGCGTGGAGTTTTGACCATCGGGCAAGCCCGGCGCGCTGAATCTCGTCAATAGGAAAGGGCAACTTCTTTAGATTCTGGAGATTCGCTCTTGCCTTGTATATCCCGAGTTGTGACGAAGTCAGGAACTGGTGATAAACCGCAAAATCAGAACTGAGGAACAATGCCAGTGCCTTGAGTAGATCGGCCTGATCGCTTGCACCAGCGATGCCCACATATCGATGTGGAACCGCGATGAATGAATCAGAGTAGACTGCAAATCGTCTGGCTGGGTCAACAATGACGTGTGGGGGCCTCGAAACGCGCAGTGGAAAGTCATCCCGGCCCTCTCGCACATGAGCGCGTTCCTTCGTGATCCGGTCGAATGAGCCGCCCGGAAATGAGTGGATTCGGCCGCAGCCACGAAGCTTGCCCGTGTCGATGGTGTCCTTGTCTACAAGTTCAGATATGTAGATTCCACTCGTCCGCAACTCGACGCCTTGGTTCATCTCCAGCCCGAGGCGTTTACGGACCACTTGCAGACTATCGAACCGCCCCTCAAGAGACTGGAGTAGCTGCTGATCCAACTGGCTCCCCCACATTGCGATCTTCCAGACCAGCGGATTGCCGGAAATCGCCTCCTCGGCAGCAATCTCACGAATCTCACTACCATTAACAGTGACGCTCCAAGTATCCTTCTGCTGGTTTCGTCCGTTCGGGGTATTGGCCGGCTGGTTTGCCACCAGCGGCGAATAGGTTAGGATTGTCTTATCATTGTCATTCCAACTACGCGGTCCGCGTAGTCCCCGTCTCTTTGAATAGAACATGGCCACCGCAGGTTCGCGCGAGCGTCCAGCGAAAAGGACTTCAGCAAGGTTGGCGAAATTGGCCACACACCAAACGTCGAGTGTGCTGAAGAACCTCTGCCGAAAGGCCTTGGACTCGCTCTTAAAGAGGGTCATAGCCGGAACGAGCATTGCCGCAACGCCCTCCGGCTGAAGGTGTTGGCTTACCCTCCAAAGAAATGCTTCGGCAAGTTGACTGCCTGTCACGGGCATTTCTTTCTTGTTGGTCGGATCATTGATCCAGTCGCGCGCATCCTGATCCTTGTCTTTGGCATCTTCTCCCCCATTCTCCTTAATCGGCTTCAACTCCACCCAGGGGGGATTTCCCACCACCCAGTGGTAGCGCCTGCCGCGCGCCGACTCGGCCCAGGTAGAGTCTGGGTCGAAGAAATCAGCCTCGAAGATATTGCTGTTGTGAAGATCGGGCAGCTTGAAATTGTGGACGGGCAACAGGTCGGGGGGAACGACGTAATCCAAGAGCGTCAAGATCAGGCTAAGCTCGGTGACACGGCAGGCGTCACCGTCACGGTCCACTCCGAAGATGTGTTTGACGAGCAGGTCCCGCAACTCGGCGGGGCGACGGATCGCGTTGCCATCCTGGCGGACGCGATTCTCAATAAGACGGCGGTAGCATTGTACGAGGAACGCGCCCGAGCCGCACGAGGCGTCAAAACAGGTCATCCCCTCCTTCAGCGGGCGGCGGTCGTTCAGTTCCTCGAGCATGAAGTTCACGAGCGGAATCGGCGTGTAATAAGCGCCCAGTTCCTTTCCACGCGGCTGCGCCTTCTCGGGTTCATGGGCGTGCAGAAACTGTTCATAGATGGCCGAGAGCGTTTCGACAGGGATGATCGAGAAGTCATAAGCGTCGAAAGGGAGGTGTAGCCCATCGCGAGTGTCACCAGAAAGTTTGCTGGCGACTTTGCGGAGGTGCTCTTGTTTGGGCGTGGAGGCTCGCGTCCAATCCAGAGGAAAGACCGAGCCGTTGAGCCACTCGTCCAACTGGTCCAGGACGGACTTGAACGCGGTAAGCGTAGCGCTCCTGGTGAATACATCGTTGGGGTCGATTTTCCACTCGCCCAGTCGGTCATCTGAGAGGATGCCGCGCTGCCGGAGATACCAGAGGTAGACGTACTTGCCGATCAAGGCATGTGACGTGCGCCACTCAAGGCCGCCGGCAATCAGGAGTTCATCGAGCTGCTCAAGGCTTCTAAGGAGACTCCAATCCACACGTCCCTTCGGCGTGACGAACTGGCCGTAGTCCCGCCAGATCGTGCCGTCGTCAATGGATTGGCTGGTAAATGCGCCCAAGGCGGAGGCAATCTCCTGGAACTCAACTCGCCGATCCAGAACGGCCTTCGCGGTTCTCCCGGTCGCTGTCCCGCCGGCAGCGCGGGGGTAGTTGAAACTGGAGAAAAGCCGAACGTTGGCTGGGGTCCTGATGATCAGGAACGGAGCAGCGTTCTGATTCCACGTCAAGCGCCGGAACTCATTGGCCTCTTTTTCGTCATTAGCCTCGCAGAGATAGACCACCGGGACCAATGCGTTGCGCTGAGACTCCTTGGATTGCGGTTGCTGAAGAACGTACACGCCGCGCAGCTCCATTCGACTTCGAGCCCGCCGAAAGATGTGCGCATAATCAGCAGCCCGCCCCAAATCATCCCCGCAGATGTAGTTGGGATTGCCCTTGTAGTCCAGCCTGTCGATTAGCTCTTCGACCTGCATTTCTTGCACGTACTCTTTAGCAGCCAGATGAATCGTCTGTCTGTCAAGCCACCACGAGCATGCCCAAAGAACGTGAGGTCAGACCCGCATACCTCACGATCTTCACAGTCCCTTCGGCCTTTCAGGGCAGCAGTCACAAGCCATGCCTCCGATCTACTGCCGGTCTTAAGAGTCACCTTCTTCAACGCTGCACCTTCATTGTAGCCGAGTCTACGCTCCAAGCAAGCGGACTTCTGACGGGAATTCCGGGCACGCCTCACTTTTTCGCACGCAGATCGAGCCTGCTGTAGCTCAGGCGGAATGGTGAAGTACGGGGCCCCGCGTGACCTACGGAATCAGACCGATCGGGGAATTCCGGGGAGAATTCCGGGGAGAATTCCGGGGACGTCATACTTTTTCCGCACGCGGATCGAGTCTGCTGTTGCGCAAGAAAGTCGGTGCGTGGCGAGCACATCCTACCGGCTCTCGCCGAAGCGATGGTCAAATTGTCTTCTCTGCGTGCCTCTGTGTCCCCCGCCTTCGCGGGGGCAGGCTCTCGGCGGTTGAAGAAGCTGCCGTCTGTAGTTGGCAAACCAGGAGTCGGGAGTCAGTTGCCGGTGGTCGGCTGGCACCGATGGCGCGACGCTGGTGGCCCTTTGGTTCGTTCGCGTATTGGGCGTATTTCGCGGTTGAAGATCAGAAGGGATCGGTGGGGCAAGCCCCACCTTACCATCTGCCTGCTATTGGCAAAATCGCCCCAATTCGAATGTGCCCAGGAGATCATGACCATCCTCGACAAGCTCGGCGTTGAGAGATCAGGCCCATCCGGTTCTTGGCTATTTCTTGAGACTGTAGCATAGTTACCTGGATGTGAAGGTTTCGTTTCGCTCGCTGTGAAGCGTGGCGATCGTGCTGGAACGCCCGATGGCTTGCTCCTCACGCTGCATGTCCAGGGCAATGCGGCGGCGGATCGTCGGACCGGTGCGGACGCGATAGACCGTCTTCTGCATCTTGCGGTGACGGCGGTTGCCGCGTTCGACGGCATTGGAGGTGGCCGGCAGCAGGGAATCGTTCAGAAACATCAGGGCCTTCTCCAAGTTGGGCGAGAACAGCTTGCTCAAGGCTTCGTGGAGCGATTGGAAGCGACGGACCCGAGCCCGCAATCGCCCCAGTTTTTCCAACGCCGTTTCCGTGCGGCACCGCCGATCGAAGAGACGGTAGACCTGATCCAGGAGGGAACGCAGCACTCGGAGCGACGGAAAGCCCCGGGTGATCCGCTGGAGAATTCTCTTTTCCTTGTCGGTCAGGGTTCTCTGGACGAAGAGATGACGATGGTCAAACAAGTCCTTGACCTTCTGCTGCAAACGCTGGTTCTTACGAGCCGCCGCCCGGGCTTTCTTACTCGAAGGGCGGCCCCGCCCGGTTTTGCTCTTCTGGGCGTGGAGTTGCTTCCGCGTTCGGGCGACGGCCTTCAGGACCGCCTTGGTGATTTCCTGGAGGACATGAAACTCGCACACTTGGTGTTTCACGCCCGAGCCGAAGACCTGCCGGATCGGTTCCGGATACAGAGCCGAGCCGTCGGTGGTGATGCCTTGAAGGCTCAGGCCCCGGACCTGCAACGCCTCCTGGAACCGCTCGAAGAACCGGGTGATATCGTCGGTCGTCGGGTCGTGATCGAGAACTTCGTAAACCAACCGCTGGAACCGATGGTTGTCCACGATCGACAGGATGCAATACGGCCCATCATACAGTTCATCCGCGGCGATGTAGCCGGAGAAGTCGGCCAGGACGTGGTCCAGATATTCATGAGCGATGTGTTCTTCGGCTCTTTTTTCCCCCCGCCTCCACCCAGTTCTGCACCGTGGCGAACGGAACAAAGACGCGGTGGTCCCGCCACAGGTGCCAACTGGCGGTTCGATAGGGCAACCCATCCTCGACCACGAGCCGCACCGCCAAGTGCACCACCCGGCGCGTGTAGTGGCAGCCGGGGTCAGCCAAGTCCATCAGATCGGCATGGAAGTACCGGTTGCACGAGGAACAACGATGCTGAGAATAACGGACCACCAGATCGACGGGGCGATTTGCCGCCAGATCTCCGAGGTCGTGCAAGGTGCGGGCAAAGACCTTGTCGCGATAGGACGAGTGGCCACACTCGGGACAAGGACGCCTCTTGTAGATCCGGGAACGCTGCTTGATCTTCGCCGCAGGGAGATCCTCCAGGCGGGAAATGCCTTCGGTGATATCGGGCACATATTCGCCAGGGCCATCCATGGTCGGTCCTCCCAGAATAACCGGATTCCTTTCGGTTCTTCTGGAATACCCATCGACCAACAGGCCCCATTTGCATCAGCTATGCCGGTACTTATGCTACAGTCTCAATATCCACGTCTTTTGAAACTTGATAATCGGTTAGAATTACAAGCTCAGCTCCAATCTTTGCAGCTTCTTTCTTTATGGCATTTCTTAACGTATCGAAATTCGCTTCTACGTTTCCATGAGCAGCAATATCTGCGATATATACAACCTCTTTTTCCGGTAAAGAGTCTTCACTATATATTGCGATTTCATTTGCTTTTTTGTTAGCCAGATGTACTTTGTTAGCGAGGGGTAGAGAACTTGAAACGCCACTGGCCATTGCACAGCCGCTCACGATGCATCCCGCCCCGCACCCTACGCCGGCAACAAGAAAAAGGGTGGACATGGCTCTGACGCAAATTGCTACTGTCTTCATCTTCTTCTCCTTAACCGACATTTCCCCTTTAGGGATACCCGACTGCACGGTGTAGCCTTTGCCGTATCAGGATAGAGTACTCCTCGCAAGATTTCAAGCCCGAGTATCTGTTTAGCGGGTCAATCGGCGTTCTTGGCCCCGAAAAGGCGGTTTCATCCAAGAAGAACGCCATCACAACGCTCTGTGACACTGACGAATCTCGTTTTTTGCGTCAAAAACCGCGTTTCAGGCGCTAAACAGATACAAGCCCGAATGCCTGTCTCCCGCGACAACCGATGTTGGATCGGGGACATCTTCAAGAAAACCGGGCTGCGCCCCGTGTCCTTCGGCGAGACGATTATCGGGCCGAACCTGCCCAACCTGAACTACATGCTGGCGTTCAAAGACATGGTGGACCGGGACCAGAGGTGGCAGGTCTTCCGTGACAGCCCCGACTGGAAGAAGCTCAGCGCCGACCCGGCCTACAAAGACACGGTCTCGAACACCACAGACCTCATTCTCAAGCCGACGGACTATTCCCAGATCTGACCAGCGTAGCTCGGTGGGTGGCTTGGTCAAGAGCCTGCGACCGGCGGAAGTGCGTTCGTAGTGACGCGGCTCGACTGAGCTCGCCGAAGTCCGTGAGGCATTTCGGGGGAAGTGCTACGTTGGAAGTGTGAAATCAAGACCACCGGTAGAACCGGTGGTCTGAGGAAGGCCCCTACAAGGGGCCATCGCGTGCGCAATGGAACTTCAGAGAACATCGGTCTTCCTGCTTCTTACGCTCTTGTTGTTTCTGATTGCATCGCCGGCTACTGTCCTTATCAAATCGCACCGCGCGGCCGGGACACCCACGGGCCTTCCCGTCATCGCGACAAATCCGAATCGCACTCTTGCCCTTGCGATGCCGAAAACAACACGCACGAAACGGCAGAGCCTTTTCAATGCTCACCGGCAGAGCCGGTGGCTAACAGAACTACTGGTTTGAAGAGGAAAGACCTGCTGCTTCAGACTTGAAACTCCACACTCCACACTTCTTCTGATGCCCTTACGGGCACACTACAAGTGGGAGGGTTGTTCGCCGGGGCGGAAAGGCAGCGGCTCGGTGAACTGCATGGCGATGCGCCGCAGTACGTTGTTCACGCCATCCACACGGCAGACGTGGCCTGACCGAACGTAATCCACCATATCGAAGGAGTCGTCCGGGCCGTACTGAGGGATGCTGAACCGGGCCGTCACGTGCTGGCCGGGATAGGGGCATCGCTCATCCGCATAGCAGGTGAAAGCCGCCCCCCTGCTGGAGAGGTCCATCATTTGCCCCTGAGACAGCTCTCCGTTGAAGTCCTCGGCAAACCAGACCGGCCAATTGTAGCACAGCCGCCGCTCGATTCGATGTTCGCCCGTCGTATTCATGTGCAGCATCCCTCGACAGCTTCGCGTACCTTCAAGTCACATCGAAAAACACATCGACTGCTCAATGCCTCGACTTTAGGAGCACTTGCGGGAAAGACGGAGCCCAAAGGACAGAGGACGGCAGGTGCCGGGTGGCACGGGCAACCTCCTTTGCCCGTGGGGTTTCGCGTGGTCAAACCCGACAGAACGAGCACCGTCAAACAAGTTTGGCGGTGCCACCCGGCGAAATTCCTACGATTGTTGGCGGATCTTGCACACGAGTTCGGCGAACATCCGTCCTCGCTGCTGGTAGTTCTCGAACATGTCGTAGCTCGCACAGGCGGGGCTCAGCAGAACGACATCGCCAGGCACGGCGAGCCGGCTGGCAAGCTCGACCGCCTCCGCCAGGGAGGCGGCGAATCGCACGTCGGCCCCGCCGGCCTTGGGTGAGCCCGCCCGGATGGCATCGGCGATCATGCCGGCGGTTTGGCCTATGAGGATCGTCGCTTTCGCATTCGACGCGATTCGTTTGCCCAGCTCGTCGAAGGGGGTGTGCTTGTCATAGCCACCTGCGATGAGGATCTTGGGGCATTCGAAGGCTGATAGGGCTACCATTGTACCCTCGGGCGTGGTGGCCTTGGAGTCGTTGTACCAGCGGACGCCGCCGGCGTCGGCGGCCAGTTCCAAGCGATGCGGCAAAGCTTTGAAGTCCGGCAGGCAGTTCCGGATCGATTGATCGGAGACGCCGAAGCACTTGGCGATGGTCATCGCGGCCGCCAGATTCGACAGGTTGGCCCGGCCGGGCAGAGCATAGACCGCCCGCATCTCCTTGCTCACGTCATCGGCACAGAATGTCAGGCACTTGCGCCCCGGCTGCTGACGATACTTCCGCAACCAGGAGCGTGCGATCTCGTCCTCGGCGTTGAAAATGGACACGGCGGGCGTCCGGGCCTCGAGCGGTTGGAACTGGAAGAGGCCCTCTTTGGCGGCGCAGTACGCTTCGAACGTGCCGTAACGGTCCATGTGGTTTGGCGTCAGGTTCGTCAGCAGAGCCACGTTGGGACCCTTACGAACCTGGGCCAGTTGCTCGACCTGAAAGCTGGAGATCTCCAAGACAATCAGGTCGCTGGGACTGATCTGGTCGAGAATGGTCAGGAGAGGCCGATCCCCGATGTTGCCGCTGAGCCAGATCTTCCCGTAGGTCCGCCGTGACGCCGGGGCTTGGGCCCTATCGAGCAGATGCGCCGTCAGGATCGTGGTCGTGCTCTTTCCATTGGCGCCGGTGATGCCGATAATCGGCGCAGAACAGGACTGAAAAAACAGGCCGATCTGCGAAGTGACGATCCGGCCGTGGCGGCGAGCAACCTCGAGGAACTCACTGCCCGGTGGGACCGCCGGATTGGCGATGACCACGTCGGCCGCCGCAAAATCTTCGGCGTCGTGCCGGCCGAGATGGAATACAACCCCCGGCAAGTCGGACACCAGAGCGATGGAATCGCTCAACTTCTCCGGCGTCGCCTTGTCCGTGACGACAACCTGCGCGCCGGCCCGGGCCGCATACTGCACGGCGTCCACACCCCCGCCAAAACGCCCCAACCCCATGACCAGCACCTTCTTGCCCGTCAGGATCGCATCCATAGTTCACCCCGAATCATTTCATGCCTCGGTAGATCGAGGCCACCCCGAATGTCAATGGAACCGCCGAGACCTCTCGAAAGCCCGCTTTCTGCATGAGGGAGCGGAAGGCTTGCGGTCGATAGAAACCCTCGATCGACTTATCGAGATACCGATAGGCGTAGCGGTCCCCGGAGACCGCTACGCCGATTCGGGGAACCACCCACCGCAGGTACTTCAGATAGCACCATCTCACGACGCCGCCATCCGGCAGGGAAAACTCCAGGATCAGCGCCATGCCTCCCGGTTTCAAGAGGCGATGGATCTCGGCCAGCGTCGCGGCGGCATCGGCCGTGTTTCGAATTCCGAAGGCCATCGTCACGACATCGAACGACCCGCCGGGCAGTGACGTCGCCGACGCATCGGCCCGTACAAGATCGACGCGGTCCGCCAGCCCGCGCCTTTGGAGTTTTTTGCGGCAGATTCCCAGCATCGACTCGGAGATGTCGACGCCGACCGCTCTCGTGGCATTCGGGCCTCCTCGCAACAAGGAGATCAGCAGGTCTCCGGTCCCGGTGGCCAAATCGATGATGTGGAGAGCTTCCCTGCCCCTGAGCTGCGCGGTCACCTTGCGGCGCCACGAGTAATCGCGTCCTGCCGACAAGAGGTGGTTCAGGAGATCATACGTGGGCGCGATGCGATCGAACATCGGCCCGACACAAGACGGGCAGGTGTCCACGGCATCCCCTCCCGTCGGAATATCCTTGCGGACCATCCTTGCGGAACCTCGTGACGGACACGGCCCGTGCGGAACACTTAAACACTTAGAGCTTCGTCTGCATGGCGCGGGCCAAATCGATCTTGGCATCGATGACCGCCTGCTCGATGCACTTCTTCCAATCGTCGCCGAACTGGTCTTTGTACTGCGGCCTCTCGTAGGCGTAGATGATCGAGCGGGACGCGTTGATCAGAGCGCCGGTGCCGTCCGACTTGCAGAACCGGATGCAGTCCACCGCCTCCGCGCCCTGGGCCCCGTAGCCGGGCACCAAGAACCAGGTCTTGTCATACTTCGCCCGCAGGACCGTCGTGGCGTCGGGCGAGGTACCGCCCACAACCATTCCGATGTCGCTGTAGCCCTTCTCGCCGATATGCTCGGGCCGAGCCCCGATCTCGCTGACAATCTGGGCCATTTTCTCATACAGCGCCTGGCCTTCGGCGTCCCGGAAGTCCTGCAGCGCTGCCGCCGAGGGATTGCTCGTCCGCACCAGCACGAACACCCCTTTGCCCTGCGACGCGGCCATGTCGGCAAACGGCACGATCCCATCGACCCCGGCATAGCCGTTGACTGTGATCGCATCGGGGGCCAGGACGTCCTCCAGGCCGGTCAGCTCGGAGTTTTGCAGGTGGGCCACCGCGTACATCTCGGCCGTATGCCCGATGTCGCCGCGTTTGACGTCGCCGATGATCTCCAGCCCCAGATCGTCGGCCTCGCTGACCAAGGCGTAGTAACTCTCCAAACCCTCCCACAAGTACCGTTCGAAGAACGCAATATTGATCTTCACGGCAGGCACAATCGGCGCGACGATCCGCATCGCCTGGGTGCAGAAATCAAAGATGGCATCGACGGCCGCCGCCGCATCGAATTCGTCGTTCATCTGCCGATGGGCCCGGATCGCCGGCGGCAACCGGCTGTAGACGGGATCCAAACCGATCACCAACGACGTCTTCTTGGCCTGCACGGCCTCGTACAATCGGTCTGCAAAATGGTTTGCCATAACCCGAAGAACCTTCCTTTCAACAATCGCTCAACCGATAACCGGAGGGCACCGTTCCAGGGGACCCCAAAAGCGATGGTTCGCCTCTGGGAACCCCGTCGGAGCTTCCCGCCAACTGCCGACAAGTCCCACTTGCCCGAGCCCGGCAACAAAACTCTTTGTACCAAACGTGCGGACCACTATAATCGTCCGCAGAGAATCGGGCAAGACAGAATTCGGCTATCGAGGCTGTTTCCGGGAAAGTTGTTGATCGAGCGTCTGAAGAATGGAGACACGGAAGAAATCCAGGCGAAAGAAGCTCCTGATCTGGCTGGGCGTCGACCTGTGCGTGGCGGCTCTCGTGGCCGTGCTGCTGCTGCACAAGCCGTCGGGGTACAATCCCGCCGTGCCGGCCGATCCAGACCCCAATGGCGAGCAGGTCGATCCCTATCTTCACCGCGACCTGTCGTCCAAGTTCTACAACGACGCCCAGAGGCAGCGGCCGTTTGAAATGGTCGTGCTCGACAAGGCCCTTAACGAGGCAATCTCCCAATTGAAGTGGCGGCAGGAGACGGGCGGAGTGGCGCTCTCGTCGCCGCAGGTGCTCTTTACGCCCGGGCACATCGTCCTGATGGGGACGACCGCCGTCGAGGGCGCCGATTTCGTCCTGACCGTCGAGCTGGGACCGCGCATGAATGACCAAGGCCACCTGAACCTCGTCGTAGAGAAGGTCAAGGTCGGGGCGCTGAACGTCACGCCCTTGGCCAAGATGATGGCCAAGAGAATGTACCGGGAGCGGATCGAGTCGGCGCCGGTGGACATGCAGGACCTCCGCACGAAGATCGCCGCGTCGCTGCTCAACGAGGAACCCTTCGAGCTCACTGTCAAAATCGAAGACAAATGGGTCCGCCTCAAGGGCTTCGATTTGGTGGACGGCAAGCTCACCGCCCAATTCATCCCCGCCCCACCGCAACGCGGCGCCGCCCCATCAGGCCGAAGCTCTCGTGGCAACTGATGGCAGCCTACCCACCGGCCTTCAGGACAGTGAGCAATCGAACGATCTCGCGGTAGCACTTGTCAAATGAATCCGCCCGCCGCGCAGCTTGCATGTCAAAGACGCTGGTCAACGCGGGCTGATCAATTGTCGGGTTATATGGTCTGTTTCGCGGCATGTGATCGCTGAGCCATTCCTTCGCGCCGCGGATACTCTCAGGGTTCGGAGCAGCAGTCAAATCTGCTGCAAGACCACGTCTGCCCCGCAACGACTCCGCAGCCGCGATGAACCACGCCTCATATTCCCTGTTGGCCATTACCAGCGATATCTCCATGTCGGGCCGGGCGAGACGGGCACGTTCGAGCCAAACCGGCGCATCCTTCTTCGGGCAACCGCCAGCCCAATCACAGTCCGTGAGGATGAAGATCCCCCCATGTCTTCCGACACTTCGAGCCGCGAATTCCACATGTCTCTCAAGCTCACCAGCTTTCGCCAAGCGACTCTCCGGGATGCGCAGAACTGATTTCACCCGGACAATCAGGCCTGGGTCCAGCTCGGCCGCGATGCGGCGAGATAGAATTGGCAGCGTTTCTTCATCGCCGTACCCTCCCACGATGGCCGCAATGCGAATTTCGCTCACGACGAGGGACCCCTGAATAACTCCAATTGGCTGGACGGGGTAGCATCGATCCTCTCGACATCTGGGGTCAACTGCCCAAGCCTTAATAGTTCACCGGCCGTATACAAGCGGTCCCGTATTGCACTACGTCCCACTTCGTCTATTGGGCCGATCTTGGTCTCGCCATTGATACTCGCTACTCCCAGGATGGATTCGTCTCCTACATCTTTGTCCTCAAGAAGGTCAGGACTGTGGCTTGTCACAATAACCTGGGTATTTCTGGCGGCTGTGCGCAGCGCATCCCTCAAGACGCCAGCAGCACCAGGATGAACGGCAACCTCCGGCTCTTCAATTCCTACCAGAGGAACGTGTTTGGCTCCACCGTTCACCGATTGAAACAACGCCGTCAATACACCCAAAGCCCGAAGGGTCCCATCGGACATATTCTCCGCATAGAAGCTCCAGGGTGATTCGTTTCTGCCAACTTTCTGTTTGAACTCCAGAGTCTCCTTCTTCTGAATGTGCTTGACGGACACGTCCTGCACGCCGGGAACAACTTTGGCAAGAAACTCTACGACGAGGTCTCTCGTCTCCGGATGGTCCTTCTTCATCACACTCAAGACGCTGGCAAGATTGCCGCCGTCGCGCCGGAGTACGTCGCCAGCGTCCGCAGTCTGGAGATCACGAATGACGTCCGGATTGAGATTGTAGAACCCCATGCGAGACAGCATGTCATACAACATGCGAAACTCAGGCAAGCCGGAAGCCGCCACCAAATAAAGGCGATCAGGCGCAGCAGCCGGGACGATCTTCGGGTGGCTATCCGTGACGGTACCACTCTCGACCTCATAGTGCCACGCGTGTAAGGCGTCAGGAATACCGCAGATACGGCATTCCTCTTGCTGGACCTCGAAACCTCCTTTCGGCAGTGCCCCGACGCGAAAAGCATAGTGCGCGAACCCCCCAGCGGGCAGCACGCACTCCAAGCGCATGCCGAAATGGGTAGGATGCCCAGAGGATCGCCGGCGAACCTCAGCGATACCGCCTCGCTCTCGTAGAGCATGGTCCAACGAGGTATTCAACGACTCCGTCACGAACCGCAACGCATCGAGGAAGTTGCTCTTGCCCGCACCGTTCGGTCCCACCAGGAAGTTCAGCGGACCAAGTTCCACAGAGCAATTGGCGATACTCTTATAGTTCTTCAACAAAACGCGACTGAGGAAGACAGGGTTCGTCATGCCTGCAATCCTACCCTGCGTGAAGGATCATCGTCAATGCGAAACGTGGCCAGCCAGGACGTGCGTGTACCATGACCGTCGGACCGCACGTGTTTCCATAATGAGCGAGGCCAACCGCAGTTGCCCGCGGTTGGCCTCGAATCAGTCAGAGAGGAAAGGACCAGCGGAGTGCCTATCCCAGCCGCTTGGCCAGGGTGTCGCGCTGCTGGCGGATTTCGGCGGGGAGATGATCGCCGAATTGGCCGAGGAACGCGTCGATCTCCTTCAGCTCGTCTTGCCAGCCTTGCCGGTCGATCTCGAAGAGCTTCTCCATCTTCTCCTTCGGGATGCTCAGGCCCGACAGGTCGAGGTCGGCCGGGTTCGGGAGCAGGCCGACGGGCGTGTCCTTCACACCGACGTCATTGTTCGCCCGCGCCAGGATCCATTTGAGCACGCGGATGTTGTCGCCGAAGCCCGGCCAAATGAACTTGCCCTGGTCGTCCGTCCGGAACCAGTTGACGGCGTAGATCTTCGGGGGGTGCTTGAGCCGTTTGCCCATATCGAGCCAGTGGCCAAAGTAGTCGCCCATGTTGTACCCGCAGAAAGGCAGCATCGACATGGGGTCTCGGCGCAGCACGCCGGTCTTGCCGGCGGCGGCGGCGGTAGTCTCCGAGCCGGTCCGGGCCCCCATGAATACGCCATGCGCCCAATCGAAGGATTCGGCCACCAGCGGAATCAATTGGGTCCTGCGGCCGCCCAGGAGAATCGCGGAGATCGGCACACCTTGCGGATTGTCGAATTCCTTCGAGAGAGTCGGGGCGTTGTAGAGCGAGACGGTAAATCGCGAGTTGGGATGCGCCGCTTTGCCTTCCTGGCCCGGCGTCCAGGGCTTGCCCTGCCAGTCGGCCACTCTCTTGGGCACCGGTCCATCCGCGCCTTCCCACCAGGGCACGTTCTTGTCCAGATCAAGCGCAACATTGGTGAAGAGCGTCGGGTAGAACTTCGATTTCTTGAGCGTCCGCACCATGTTGGGGTTGGTCTTCATCGAGGTCCCCGGCGCCACGCCAAAGAACCCGCTCTCCGGGTTGATCGCGTACAGCCGGCCGTCCGGGCCGATGTTCAGCCAGGCGATGTCGTCGCCGAGCGTCCAGATCTTGTAACCGGGCAGGGCCGATTCGAGCATGGCGAGATTCGTCTTGCCGCAGGCGGAGGGGAATGACGCCGTGATGTACGTGATCTTGCCCTGGGGGTCCTGGATCCCCATGACGACCATGTGCTCGGCCAGCCAGCCTTCACGCTGGCCCAGGCACGAGGCAATTCTCAGGGAAAAACACTTCTTGCCCAACAGGGCGTTACCGCCGTAGCCGGAGCCGATGCTCCAAACGAGACTCTCCTGCGGGAAGTGCATGATGAGGCGCCGGTTCGGGTCGAAATCGCCGACGGAATGCAGACCCTTGACGAAGTTGTCGGTGTTGCCGATCTTGTCCAAGACGTTCTTGCCCATGCGGGTCATGATTCGCATGCTCACGGCGACATAAGAAACGTCGGTGACCTGGACGCAGGACTTGGCGTAGGGCGAGTCGGGGTGGCCCATCATGTAGGGCAGCACGTACATCGTCTTGCCGCGCATGCAGCCGTCGGTCAGCTTGGTGAGCTTTTCCTTCGCTTCGGCCGGGGCCATCCAGTTGTTGGTCGGGCCGGCCTGGTCCTTTTGGGGATGGCAGACGAACGTCAACTGCTCCGTGCGGGCGACATCCGTCGGGTGGCTCCGGTGCAGATAGGACTTAGGCCAGACCTTCTGATTCAACTCTTGGAAGATGGGGTTGTCCCCGATCTTCTCCTTCTTCATGCCGATCTCGATGAGCTTGTGTGCCTCTTCTTCGGAGCCGTCGCACCAGTAAATCTGGTCCGGCTTGGCCAATCCTGCCTGTTCTTCTACCCATTTTTCAACCGGTGTCGCCATCGTTTTCTCCTTGGTGGCGCGGGGCGCCCGCGCTGCGCACGCAGGCCGACCACGCGTGAGGTTTTCCTGGCTTTTTTGTCCCCCTGCGTACCTGGCCACCCGCTGCACTTGTAAGCGGCGGGTTTTAACCATCAAGCCAGTACGCTGAGTTCCTGTAAGAGTGCTCTGGGGTCTCCAGAGCCGCGATATTTTATAGGTTGCATCGCCTCATGTCAACCCCCTCGATGAGAAACGCGCATAAGAAAGCCGGGCCGCGACGTGGCCCGGCTTGGTCATTCGAGGACAAATCCGCTTACTTTACCTTGAACTCCCATTCGTAGACCTGGTCTTTGTCCAAGTCTTTGCCCTGACACCGCAGCAGGAAGCCGGCGGCTGTCTTCTGGTACAGGTAATCCTGGCCGCTGAACGGGTCCTTCAGCATGTTCACCGGCAGGCGCTCGGGCAACTTCCCGGTCTGCCCCTTGGCGGTCAGAAGCTCCAGCCCCACACGGAGGGCATTCGCCCGCGCCTGGGCCTTGACCTCGATGCCGTAGACCCTGCCCAAGGCCGGCACCAGGACCGCCGTCGCTACGGCATCGGTCTTCTTGTCTGCTTCCTGCGTCATTTGGGTCTGCATCGTCCTGAGGGCGAGGCACTTCTCGGCGTACGACCTCGGGCCGGCGAGAGTCGCCTGCATGGTGGTCATGTAGCGCGTGTAGTATGCTCGGTTCTTGGCCAGGAATTCCTCGTCGATCTTGGCCGGCAGCCGAGGCGCTGTTGGCTGGCTGTCGTTACCCTGGAAGGCCTCCCTAAGTTCGGGCAGCCTGTCCATCTGCATCATCTCCAAGGCCATTTCCTGCTCGTACTTGAGCCCTTTGGCAAAGGAGGCCTGCGGAGCGGAGACCGCCGCCAACTGCCCTTTCAGCCATTCCAGGGTCTGGGGATCGGGCGGCGTCATGCCCAGGATGTCCCGGATGCAATCGTCCGCCAGGGCATCGATCGCGTGTCTGACCAGAAGCGAGATCACGACCTCGTCGCCCACGTGACGGGCCAGCTTCTTCGTGCTCAGACACCGTTCCAGCGCCTTTCGATAGTTGCCTTCAGACGCCAGAAGCCTCGCATCGGCGAGCAGGAGCTTGGAGAGGGATCGGCACTGGGCGAGGTGAGGAAGGACCAGCGAGAAACCCTTGGAGTAGACGAGTCCCCAGTCACAGTGCTCTCTCTCGGCCGCCAGCAGTGCATAGCTGATGGTAGTGCGACCCGTCTGAAGACACTGCTTGATCTCTTCGCTGGGACCCGTCTTGCCCTTCACAAAATCGTCAAACGACTCAGAGGTTGGTGCGTTGTACAGCAGAAACGATTGGTAGTAGAGCACGGCCGCGTTGTCCGGGTCCGGCGGGTAGGCCGCCGCCGAGGCGACCGGACCGAAGCACGCCCAAAGTGCGCCTGCGACCACGACCATGATGAGACCTGTAGTAGCTTTCATATACTCGTCCTTTCCTGTCCTTTGCCACTGATGTCCTTGAGTAGTTCCTGCATGGATACGCTGGTGGGCCGCGGTCCCAACCTTTCGAGCGCTCGTTCACATTGCCTGTCCAACCCCTCCATCCCTCCGGATCTAAACGCCGTTGAAAGCGATATCATGCTGACCATCTGCGCCGGTGATTGCTGGGCCATAGGTTGCGGCCCAGGTGTCGGCTTGTCTGTCGTGGGCCAGAGGTGTCCGATCAGGAGAATGCCGGCCGTCACCATGATCGCCGCCGCGATGGCGACCTTGCCGAATGAGCTTCTTAGAATCCGTGTAGGGTGGGGCTTGCCCCACCGATCCAAGTCCTCCCGGCGGTTGTGGTGGGGCAAGCCCCACCCTACACCCCTACCCCGGGATCGAAGTGCTTCAAACTCGCCGGCGTACTTCTGCTTCCACGCCTGGGCGTCGAACACCGGAGTTGTCCCGTCCACCGCCCGCTGGAGCTGATCGTCGAGCCATTTCTCGTCTTTGCGCTCACTCATAGGTCCACCTCGTCGAAGCCGCTGCGGCGTAAGTACTGCGCCAGTCGCTTCTTAGCACGCCGCAACCGGCCGTTGATCGCTTGTTCGGAGATGCCTAAGACCGCCGAGATCCGGTCGTAAGACAAACCGTCGTAGAACCGCAGGTAGATCACCTCTTTCGCCTCGGCCGGAAGCTGATTCAGGGCCTCCCGCACGATATTACAAGACTCATCTGGGTCTGCTTGGCTATCCACGACCGGCGGTTCATCGTCCATCGGGGACTCCCGCCGGTCCTGAGCCAAGTCTCTGGCCTCATTGCGACAGATGGCCGCCAGCCACGAGCCGAATTGATCCGCCTGTCGCAGCTTGCCCAGATTCACAGCCGCCTTGGCGAAAGCCTGCTGAGCGGCATCCTCCGCCAGGTGCCGGTCCCGAAGGATCGCGTGGCCGATGGCGACCATCGCACCGTAGTAGCGCCGGCACAGCTCCGTGAAGCTCTCGCCGTCGCCCTGGGCGGCCCGTTCGACCAACACGTTGTCAGGTTTGCCTTCTATCATCAATAAACGCCCGACTGAGGCCCTTTTTCACTACCAAGACCCGCCGTGGATGGGGAAATGGGCGCGGAAATCGGATTCTTTGCGGAATTGTACGGCCGGGGCAACCCGAGCGCATGAAAAAAGCCAGCTTCCTTGCTGGCCGGCGGGCAGACACGGAGGACTTTTTGAGATGTCTGCCCGCCGTTGTGTGTGTGGCTCGAATACGAACGACGGGGTGAAGGAGTTCCATTCACTGAGTCATGTTCTACTGTTTTTGACAAGCAGACCCCGTGCGCGTTCCGCTCTTTTTTCACACCTCGGGCCTTATTCGAAATGGTTGACCCCGATCCGGCATAGGATTATAGTAATTCGTTTAACTTGAGAGGGGCAGCGGAAGCAATGTTGGAGTAGCTCATGAACAACAGCAAAATCATTGCCGAAGGCATTACCTTCGATGACGTCCTGCTCATCCCGGGCAAGAGCGACTTCGTGCCCAGCCAGGCCGATACGAGCACGAAGCTCACCGCCAATATCGCGATCGATATCCCCATCGTCTCGGCCGCCATGGACACGGTGACCGAAGCCGCCCTGGCGATCGCGCTGGCCCAGGAAGGCGGGGTCGGCATCATCCACAAAAACCTGCCGATCGAGGCGCAGAGGCGGGAGGTCTCCAAGGTCAAGCGGTCCGAGCACGGCGTCATTCTCGACCCGGTCACGCTCTCGCCCCGAGAGCCCGTCCGCAGGGCCCAGGAGCTGATGGCGGAGCAGAACGTGTCCGGCATCCCGATCGTCGAGGGCAAAAAGCTCGTCGGAATTCTCACTCGCAGAGATCTTAAATTTTTGAAAGACTACGGGGCGGAGATCAGCACCGTTATGACCAAGGTCAACTTGGTCACCGGGCCGGCGGGCACCACCCTGGAACAGGCCAAAGGAATCCTGCAAGAGCGAAAGGTGGAGAAGCTGCTGCTCGTCAACGCCAAGGGCGAGCTGGCGGGCCTGATTACGATGCGGGATATCGACCGCGTCCAACAGTACCCGCGGGCCGCCAGGGATAAGCGCGGCCGGCTGCGGGTCGGGGCCGCCGTCAGCGTTCACGACTACGAGCGAGTCGAGACCCTGATCGCGGCAGACGTCGATGTCATCTGCGTCGATACGGCCCACGGCCACTCCCAGAACGTCATCGATACCGTCCGCAAGATCAAAAGGGACTACCAGATCGACGTGATCGCCGGCAATATCGCCACCGGCGACGCCGCCCGCGAGTTGATCGACGCCGGCGCCGACGCGGTCAAGGTCGGCATCGGTCCCGGCGCCATCTGCACCACCCGCATCATCTCCGGCGTCGGCGTCCCGCAGGTCTCCGCCATCATGGACTGTGCCGAGGTAGCCAATAAGCAAGGCATCCCCGTCATCGCCGACGGCGGCGTCCGCCAATCCGGCGACATCACGAAAGCGATCGCCGCCGGGGCCTCGTGCGTCATGATCGGCTCGCTCTTCGCGGGCCTGAAGGAAAGCCCCGGCCAACTGGTGATCTACAAAGGCCGCCAGTTCAAGGAATACCGGGGCATGGGCTCGCTGGGCGCAATGGTCAAAGGCTCCGCCGAGCGCTACGGCCAATCCAGCACGACCGAAGTCTCCAAGCTCGTTCCGGAAGGCGTCGAAGGCCGGGTCCCCTACCGCGGCTCGCTCAGCGATTTCGTCTACCAGTTCGTCGGCGGCCTGCGGGCCGGCATGGGCTACTGCGGCGCCCACAACATGCACGAGCTGATGACGAAGACCCACTTCGTCCGCGTCAGCATGGCGTCGGTCAGCGAGTCCCACCCGCACGACATCCAGATCACGAAGGAAGCCCCCAATTATTCGGCCAGCCTGCCGTTTGAGAGTTGACAATCCATGTGGCCCAGCCGCCCCCGGCTGGGTTCACCGTGGCGGGGGCGTCCCGCCCTTGCGTCGCGCGGCCATCTTGGCCGCGCTGGGCCAGCCCCAGGGCCGGTGTCAGCAGGGTGCGAGGGCAAGATGCCCACGCACGAAGGAACAAGGGCAAGATGCCCTCGCCACGGCGGGGGTGCCACATGTGAGGTCCTATGATCCGTGAAATGATCGCCATCCTGGATTTCGGCAGTCAGTACATCCAACTGATCGCCCGCCGGGTCCGCGAGCACAACGTCTACTCCCGCATCTTCCCGGCCCGCGTCTCGGTCGATGAGCTCTCGAAGCTGCCGCTCCAAGGCATCATCCTCTCCGGCGGCCCGGCCAGCGTCTACGAGGCCGACGCCCCGCGCTGCGACGAACGAATCTTCGACCTCGGCGTCCCGATCCTCGGCATCTGCTACGGCATGCAGCTCGGCTGCCAGATGCTCGGGGCCGAGGTGATCCCCGCCCGCAACCGCGAGTTCGGCCGGGCCAGCCTGACGATCCTCGACAAGATCGATCTCTTCGCGACCCTCCCCGACGAGACCCTCGTCTGGGCCAGTCACGGCGACCAGGTCACCAACCCGGGCCAAGGCTTCGTCAAGCTCGCCCAGACCAAGACCTGCCCCTGGGCCGCCGTCCGGCATCAGGAGAAGAGGTTTTTCGGCGTCCAATTCCACCCGGAGGTCAGTCACACACCCAAAGGCCCCGAGATCCTCAAGAACTTCCTCTATGACGTCTGCCGCTGCACCGGCGACTGGAAGATGAGCGACTTCGTCGCCGAGACGGTTAAAAGCATCCGCCGGCAAGTGGGCGACGCCACGGTCATCTGCGGCCTCAGCGGCGGCGTGGACTCCTCCGTCGTCGCCTCGCTCCTCCACCAAGCCATCGGCGAGCAGCTCGTTTGTATCCTTGTCGATAACGGCCTGCTGCGTCGCAATGAGCGGGGGAGTATCGTCTCGACCTTCCGCGACCACTTTCATATCGACCTGCGCGTCGTCGATTGGTCGAGCCAGTTCCTCACGGCCCTGGCCGGCGTGACCGAACCGCAGCAGAAGCGAAAGATCATCGGCGCCGAGTTCATCAAAGCCTTCAAATCCGAGGCGACTAAAATCCCGAACGCCCGATTCCTCGCCCAGGGTACGCTCTACCCGGACGTCATCGAGTCCGGCGCTCCTCGTGGCGAGGGCGTCCCGCCCTTGTCTTCATCGCTCAATGGAAAGGAACAAGGGCAAGATGCCCTCGCCACGCACGCCAAGGCCGCCAATATCAAGCTCCATCACAATGTCGGCGGCCTGCCCGCCCAACTCGGCTTCGAGCTGGTCGAGCCCCTCCGTGACCTCTTCAAGGACGAAGTCCGCGTCGTCGGCGAGTACCTGGGCCTGCCCGACGACATCGTCTGGCGTCACCCCTTCCCCGGCCCTGGCCTCGGCGTCCGAATCCTCGGCGAAGTCACGCCCAAACGTCTCGAAGTCCTCCGAGCCGCCGACGAAATCCTGATCGACGAGATCAAAGCGGCGGGCCTCTACCGCAGCATCTCGCAAGCCTTGGCGGTCCTCGTCCCCGTCTCGACGGTCGGCGTCATGGGCGACGAGCGGAGCTACGAAAACGTCGTCGCGATCCGCGCCGTGGACACGACCGACTTCATGACGGCCGACTTCTCGCACATCCCCTACGAGGTCCTGAGCACGATCTCCAGCCGGATCATCAACGAGGTCCGGGGCGTCAACCGCGTCGTCTACGACATCTCCAGCAAACCCCCCGCCACCATCGAGTGGGAATAGGCCATGAACTTCGATGCCTTGGTCCATTCCATTGGCGAGCTTCACCATCAGCTCCACGCCGAAGCCGCCAAGGCCGTCAACGTCAGCCTGACATTGCGGAATTGGCTCATCGGCTGGCATATTGCCGAGTACGAGCTTAAGGGCGAGGACCGAGGACAGTATGGAGAGCGGCTCTTTGCTGAACTCGCACACCGCCTGACCAGCATGGGCCTGTCAAACTGCAATCGTCGCCAACTGTACCGTTACCGCGACTTCTATCGCACCTACCCTGTGTTTGTGGGGATGCTGTCCGCACAATTGCAGCCCTTGCTGCCACCGGGATCGACTTCTCCAAAAGTGGGGACGCTGTCCCCCCAATTGGGCCTCTCCCCAGAGCAGTTACTTAACCGCCTGTCCTACAGCCACTTACTGAATTTCGCATAATACAGTGACAAGTCACTCAAAAAAAAGACCGGTGTGCTCCAAGAACCCGAACAGGAGTTGTCCGTTCTGTTGCACACGCTCCATGCCATCCTCCACCGCTTGCCCCACCTCCCCGAGGTT
>JAPLMX010000124.1 GCA_026386805.1 Phycisphaerae bacterium
CTTTCGGCGGTTCTCCAACTCGTCGAAGTCCCTTCGTGTTCGTCCTTTTCTGTCCATGCGGACAGCCTACGAGAACGAAACGCTGGTGTCAATATATTATGCGAAAAATCTGTCACTATATTATGCGAAATTCAGTAGAGCTTCTGCTGGGCATGGAGAATCCCCTCAAGCGGGCCTTCTATGAGGTGGAGTGTATTCGGGGCAACTGGTCCGTGCGGGAACTGAAACGCCAGATTGCCAGCCTCTATTACGAGCGGTCCGCTCTGTCCCGCGACCAAGAAGCCCTTTCCCACCTGGCGCGCGAGACGGCTGAGACCTCGACGCCTACTCTGGCCATTCGCGACCCATACGTTTTCGAATTCCTCGGCCTCAAGCCCAGCGAAGCCATGCGCGAGTCCGATCTGGCCGACGCCCTGCTGGACAAGCTGCAAGAGTTCCTGCTGGAACTCGGCCGGGGCTTCTGCTTCGAAGCCCGCCAGAAACGAATCCTCATCGGCGGTGAGCACTTCTTCGTGGACCTCGTCTTCTACCACCGCATCGTCAAATGCCACGTCCTGATCGAGCTGAAAGTCGATGGGTTCCAGCACGAGTACCTGGGCCAGCTCAACACCTACGTCACTTGGTTCCGCGAGCACGAGATGGCCGAGGGCGACAACCCGCCGGTCGGCATCCTGCTGTGCACGGACAAGAACCACGCCCTGGTGAAATACGCCCTGGCCGGCATGGACAACCGCCTCTTCGTCTCGAAGTACGAGCTCCAACTGCCCGATGAGGCCGCCATGCGTACCTTCCTCGAAGAACAGTACCGCCAACTCCAGGGAGACCAGCCCCGGCCTGAAGACTCCGGGCCGTAGACACGACCGACTTCATGACGGCCGATTTCTCGCACATCCCCTACGAGGTCCTGAGCACGATTTCCAGCCGGATCATCAACGAGGTCCGCGGCGTCAACCGCGTCGTCTACGACATCTCCAGCAAGCCCCCCACCACCATCGAGTGGGAATAGCCGAAGAATGGCGGATTTGAGATTGTGGATTTTTGATTCTCCGTATGTCGCCCGCCTTGCTTGGGGTGCCACGCCCAAACTTGTTTGAGCGTGTCTTCCGGCGCGACGATACCCGCACAAACGCGTACGGTCACCCAGCGTGAGTACGCCGTACACACCTTGTCCACTGACTTGACAACGCCCCGTTCGTGTGCTATCATTTTGATAGCATAGGCATGGAGAACGCATTATGGCTCGGATACTGATCCGTGATCTGGACGAGGAGACCGTCGGACGGCTGAAGGATCGCGCCCGGCGCCACGGTCGCAGCCTGGAAGGAGAGGCCAGACTGATTCTCACCCATGCGGCGGGGATCACCTTCGACGACGCGCGAAAGCTCGCTCGTCAGTGGCATAAGAAGCTGGCCGGTCGGGAGCTGCCCAACAGCACCCATCTGATCCGCGAGGATCGGCAACGATGAAGCCTTTGGTGGTGGACGCCAGCGTCGCCGCCAAGTGGTTCCTGCCGGAGCCGGAGGCGGCCGCCGCCTTACGATTGCTGAATGGCCGTCATCTCCTGGCCGCTCCGGATCTGATCCGCTCGGAGTTCGGCAACATCGTTTGGAAGCTTCAGGCCCGGGGTGTGCTCGATACGAAGGAAGCCTCCGACCTGATCGAGCATTTTCTGTCCATGCCCCTGGAGATTCATGACAGCACCTACCTGCTGGCTCCCGCCCTGCAGATCGCCATCGCTACCGGTCGCACGGTGTACGACAGTCTCTATCTGGCCCTGGCTATTGAATTGGGCGGGACGGTCGTGACCGCCGATGAGCGGTGGGTCAATGCCCTGACCAACGGTCCTTTTACTCGCTTCCTACGGCTGCTGGGCAGACCTTGACCTTGGGGCCTAGCCAAGCAAGGCGGTGTGCCGTCCACACGTTCTCCACTACCGCCTGCGGCTTCTGGCCGCACTCCGGCTTGTCGCTTGTCACCTATCACTTGCCGCTTTCGATGTTTCCCACTTGCCTTTCCGCCCCCCTGCCCCTACAATGGTGATTGAAATAGGAGGCCATTATGAATTTCGGGCAGGTCCTTCAGAAAGCGAGCGCAGCCTGTTTCAACAGTGGCCAGCGCCGCATGGATCATTTCGTTGGTACCACCGAAATGATCCCACGCAGCAAGCCACTCGGACTGAGAAGACAGAACGTGAAATGCGGATTCCGCTGAACACGTTCCATTTAGGGCTTGTTTACCCTCATTTTCGGCCTCGAAAATGGGGGTGTTTGAGCGGTTTTCCGGGGTTTTTCAGCGGAATCAAATGCGTAGGTTTGATCCCCGGGGACTTGACATTCGCATAAGGTCGGCGGAGCTTCGGAAGGAGTATGGATATGGGCAAGAAGAAGGAGCAGGCTGAGGCATCTGGGCGTGCAAAAGAAAACCTTCGGGGCAAGGTAAAGAGTGATTTCCCGAAGGACACCATTGAAGAGGCTTTGCGAGTGGCAAGCGCCCTGTGGGAAGCGAATCACGGACGCCCGCTCCCTCCTGTGGAAACCGCTACTGCGCTTGGCATGAGCCCTGGAAGCTCGGACTTCCGTACCCTCTTGTCCTCATCGATCAAATATGGACTCACTAAAGGAAGTTTCAACCAAGCATATGTCGCCATTGAGGAGTTGGGACGCAAGATCCTTGAACCCAAAACCTTGGAGGAGAAACACGAAGCCCTCGTTGCTGCTGCCTTCAGACCTTCCACATTTGCAGCCATCTATGACTACTTCAAGGGCAAGAAACTACCTGACCCCCAGTTCTTCCAGAACACGATAGTTCGCGAATTCTCTGTGCCGAGGGAACATGCTGAGAAGTGCGTCAGCGTCTTCAACTCCAACGTGGAGTTTTTGAAACTGGTGCGCATTGCGACGACAGGGCGATGGCTCAGTACTGAGGCGGTTCCGACATCCCAAGAACAAACGGAGCGCGCGGAGGAAGAACCTATGGAACATGCCGAAGCCGATCTGACTGGAACCGCACAGCCGCCAGTGCCACCGCCATCGAGAACGCAGAAGAATGCTATCTTCGTTGGTCACGGAAAGAACCACGTCCCAATGGATCAGTTGAAGCAGATTCTGGACCAATACAAAATCCCCTACAAAGTGGCAGTCCAGGAACCCAATGCCTTCCGCCCAATATCGCAGAAAGTGGCGGACACAATGCAGGAGTGTGGTGCCTCCATCTTGATTTTTACAGCGGACGAAGAATTTCGAGACGCGGAGGGCAATGTAGTCTGGCGTCCAAACGAAAACGTCATCTATGAGCTTGGTGCCTCGTCAGTCCTCTACGGGGGCCGGATCATCATTTTCAAAGAAGCCGGTGTACGCTTCCCCACCAACTTCAGGGACATCGGCTACATCGAGTTTGAAAAGGATAATCTGTCGGCCAAGACAAATGAACTATTCAAGGAGTTGATTGCATTTGGTCTGATCCGCGTTACTGTTGGGGCATAAACGACGGACGGTCACTGCAACGAATGTACACGATAGGTCCGTGGTGTTGCGCGAGGCTGTTCATGGAAACTGGAAATCACTCACTGTGGTCTCCGTGAGATTTCGACGGAAGTGTCAGGTGGTGAGCATGCTTGAGAAAATGGCTCCCGAAATGGCTCTCTACGGATGTGCGTGGCTTCTTTTCCTGGTTGTCAGGTCTGGCGACATCACCATTGTCGTGAAGTCAAAGGAGGAGAGAACTGGTGACGAGCAGAAACGCGTTGCCCGAGGGCTCCTAAGAAGCATCCTCCTGGAAGCTCTTCTGTTTGTTCCGGCAAGCGCTACGATGGTGCTGTTGCTCGCACCCCTGCTGGTGCCCGAGAGACTGAAAGCGGTCACAATCCCCCAGGTCAGTCTATACGCTGCCCTCGGGCTCATCAGTTATGGGTTTCCCTTCGCCAGCGTTCGGCACATGATCACTCGGATTGCGCTGCGGACTCTCCAGGAATTCGCGGCAATCACTCAAGAACCGCCAAAGGAGAAAGATGGCAAATGATCACCCAACATGTTTCAAGTTGCAGAATCGCCTCGCGGTCCGTTTTGCAGAAGCGGTCGGTTGGCTGACGGAGGTTGACCACGCATGGATTGACACCTACTTCGCGAGTGTCGCTGGACAGTGCCGGCGGGCCAGCTTAGGGAGGCTTCTCTATTGTCCGAACGAGACGAGAGAAACGGTGCCTGTCCTGAGTATTCCTGAGGAAGGAAGAGACCCGGCAGGTCTGGTAGACCTGGCGAAGGAGATTGCTCTCAGGCAGATGAAGGAGATTGCCTACACCACGGCCGTGTTTTTGGCGATAATGCTACCCTGTATGGTCGTACGCAAAGCGAGCCTGGCTCTGCCAATTCCGCGGGTAGATTATGTGCTGAGATTTGTCGAGATCTTCGCGACGATCTTGGGTACTTTCCTGTACCTGGCGTACCTGGTTCTCGGGATCGCCATCCCATTCATAAGGGATCTGCATCAGCTTCGAAAAGTATTACTTCATCGGGGACCACGCCAAGAAGTAACCCTTTGGGAGGCCTTCATGCGGTACTTTGAACCCGTCAGAAGACACCCCGTGCTGGTCTGTGGGCTCTGTGCAATCTTGACTACCTTGGCAATTATAGGAGGCTTGCCCTTATATTAAGCTCTAGTGGGGTGATTTCTTCACGGGCAAGGGGGGGAATTAAAGGTGTCAGGTACATTTTCTGCCTGCGAGTCAAGGGTAAGAAAGGCCAATCCGAGGACTGACCCGTTCGTTCTACGCTCTTGCTGACAACCCTGTCACCCCGGACATCGATCCGGCAGACAAACAGGGGGTCAAACCTACACATTTCACAATCTGAAGACCGGAGTCAGAATATCTCGATATTCATGTCGATGCTTTGCTGGCTGCAGCTCACCTGAATCGGATTTTCTTCTCCCAGAGGAGTGGCGGGCGGAGCTCGGTCGGCCGCTGTCGCCCGGACCTGGCCCCGTGCCAAAGGGGGGCTGTGCTATAGGGCCGGAGTCCGCTTCTGCCGGCTTGCTCGCGCGGCTCTCTCGTGATATGCTGGCGTCGTCCGGATGTGCCGTTACGCCGAGTGCGAAAACCTCGGTCCGCTGATGTTCTGGAACCGTTTAGAGCAGGGGAAGATCATGGGCAGGTCTCAGAGTTCTCTCGGTCTCTTGTTGGCGGTTCTCGCCTTGGCGTGCGGCGATCTCGCTTTACAGGCTTCGGAGCCGCCATATCCGGCGAGTCCCGTGATTGTCAGGCTGACTTGGGATGAGGCGGTTGTCAAGTGCGGCCGGGATGGGTCGGGCGACAACTGGCCGATGGCTTGGGTCCAGGATGATCTGTACATCACGTCGTGGGGGGATGGGCCGGGCTTTGATGGGCCGACTTCGCGGGAGGCGAGATTGTCGCTGGGGTTGGCGCGGATCTATGGTGATCCGCCGGGCTTTCGCGGCGAGGATTTTGCGACGAGCGTGGACACGCCGGAAGGCGGCGGGTCGAAAGGGATCAAGGCCAGCGGCCTCCTCATGGTTGATGGCGTCCTGTACATGTTCGTGCGGAACTACAAGCCGCCGGGGTCGGAAGATTTCACGAATGCAAGGTTGGCGTGGTCGCGCGATCGCGGCGTGCATTGGGAATGGGCGGATTGGTATTTCGCCGACACCTTTGGCTGCCCGGAGTTCGTCCAGTTCGGCAAGAATTACACAGGCGCGCGGGACAACTACGTTTACCTCGCGTCGCAGGCGAATGATAGCGCGTATGGTTTCTCGCCGGACATCGTCATGGCGCGCGTGCCGAAGGAGCGGGTGGCGGACCGCAGAGCTTACGAGTTCTTCGCGGGACGGGATGAGAGCGGCCGGCCCAAGTGGTCGGCGGATATCGGGCAGCGCGCCCCCATCTTCCACGACCCGCACGGCACGCAACGCATCGCGATCACGTACAACGCCGCGTTGCAGCGGTATATTCTGACGACCTCTCATCTGCCGCCCGGTGTGGAGGCGACACATACGGCGGCGCTGGGTGTATTCGATGCACCGGAGCCGTGGGGGCCTTGGACCACCGTATACTACGAGGACCACTGGTCCGTGGTCGCCGGCAAGGACTGCCGGACGTATCATCACAAGTTCCCGCCCCAATGGATGAGCCCCGACGGCAAGGAGATGTGGCTGCTCTATTCTGGCTTGGACGGCGGACTCTATGCGTTCTGCCTCAAGAAGGCGAAGCTGGAGGTGCGGAGGCCCGATGAGAGTAATGCGGGCGGCGGCCTGGCGGGCAGGTACACCGGCGATGTGGGGATCGAGAGCGACCCTGCCGTGATTTTCGTGGAGGACTTCGAAGAGGGCAGCCTCGACGCCGTGTGGAAGCGGTGGGAGAGCACCGAGAACAAAGGCATCATGTCGCTGTCGCCGGATGTCCCGCCGGGCAGTGGCGGCACACGTTCGCTCTTGATGTCGCACGTTGGCGGCAAGAGCAATGGCGGAAATCTTTACCGGCGGCTGTTGCCGGGCTATGACAAGCTGTATGTTCGTTTCTATGTGAAGTTCGATCCGGCTTGTGCCCCGATTCATCATTTTGTGCACATGGGAGGCTACAATCCGCCGACGCCGTGGCCGCAGGGCGGCGCGGGGATTCGGCCTGCCGGAAACGAGCGATTCACGACCGGCGTGGAGCCGTATGGCGACAAGTGGTGCTGGGATTTCTACTCCTATTGGATGGGCATGCGGTCTTCGCCGGATGGCAAGTCCTGGGGACACGATTTCATCAACGATCCAGCCCTCAAAGTCGAGCGAGGCAAATGGATCTGCGTCGAGCTGATGATGAAAATGAACGATCCGGTGACGCAGGGCAACGGCGAGCAGGCCTTGTGGATCGACGGGCGGCCCTGGGAAAAGGGTGGGCAAGTCGTCAGTCATCTCGGCGCGGGCTTTCCCCGGGGCAAGTGGACCTGGGACAGCTTCCACCCAGGCCCGAACGGGACGCCATTCGAGGGATTCCGGTGGCGAAGCTCGCAGGACCTGAAGCTGAATTTCCTCTGGCTGCTGCTCTACATCACGGACGCGCCCTCCGGCCACGTCAGCAAGGTGTGGTTCGACCACATCGTCGTGGCCCGCGAGTACATCGGCCCGATCCACGCGTCGAGCGTTCGCTGAGACGTCGGGCTAATAATGCCTGGGCGTCTTGGGCGTCCAGCCTTTGAAACCACGGCACCGGTACGCGACGAAGGCCTTGGTAGGCCAGCCAGACTTGGTGTGAATCGTGATCGTGGGCTGGGCCTCTGCCTGCTCGAACGCAGTAACCGGGTCCGGCGGCATTTCGGACTGGGCGACGTAGACGGCGTCCCGGCCCACCAGCTTGTCCAGCCCTGCCCAAATGTCGTACTGATTCATCCGCCGGCCCAGGTTGACGCAGTAGACTGTAGGATGGCCATCGGTGTAGAAGGCCAGCTCCGAGGCGATCATGTAGTAGTCGGAGAAAACGAAAGGTCTGTTCATACCCTGGGCGATCTGCGTGACCTCGGTGCCGAGCTGTCTCCATCCAATGAGTTTCCGGAAGGGATTCGAACGTCCAGGCCAGGGGAGGTTCAAGGTCAGGAACGGCAGGTGCAGGAACAGCGTGGCCACGGCCGCGATGATCAGGCCCGCACTGACCAGCCGCTTCTGATTGATGCTCCGCGGGCGATAGTGGTGCACGAGGAAATCGGCCAAAGGGATAAGTCCGGCCAGCCAGGCCGTCAGGGGCCAATTGGGCTGCACCTTGCCCTGGAGGCTCTTGAGGAGAAAACCGATCAGAAGAGGGATCGTCATCCAGAAGCAGAAGGGGTCCTGACACCGGCGTCGAACGAGCAGGTACAGGATCAAAACGGCGAGGATGGGAGTGACGACGCCGAGCTGCCCGCCCACAAACTCCAGGAAGTTTCTGGGCGAGAGGCTCCATCCTTGGGCCATCGCGGTGTGTCCCAAGTCGTGGCGGAACATGACCCAGTCGTGGTGGCTGTTCCAGACAACTACGGGCAGGAAGAACAGGAGACTAAGGGCGAAGCTCAGGTAGGGCCAGGGCGTGCGGAGTCTGAGCCGGCCCTGGCGCGTCGTCAACAGCAGCAGCGCGGCGGGGATGTACAGAAAAGCGATGGCGTACTTTGAGAGCAGGCCCACACCGAGAGAAACGGCCAGCAGCAGCCAGTCGGATGTGGCGCCGCTGGACCAGGCGCGGTGCAGGAAGTACAGGGACAGCAGCCAGAAGAAGATCAGCGGCGTATCCGGGGTCATGCCGAGACCGAAGGCGGAGATCATCGGCACGATCTGGAGCAGCACGGCGGCGATCAGGCCCGCCTTGCGGCCGTAAAGCCGTTTGCCGAGATGATACATGACCACGCTGGATAGCAGCGATAGCACGGGGGCCATGAATCGCACCCCCAACTCAGTGTCCCCGAACACCAGCGTGCCCGCGCGAACCATAAGGGCCACGCCGGGCGGCTTGGAATAGTAGCACCAGTCCAACCGGCGGGACCATTCCCCGTAGTGAGCCTCATCTCCGCTCACATTCAGGACGCCGGAGGCCAGGATGGCGAGCCGTACCGCCGTCAGCACGACAAGAAAGCCGATCACGGCCAGCAGATACTTTCGCGAGACCGATTCCGGCCCAGCGGGCAGACTGCACTGATCGTCCTTGTCGAGCGTCATGAATCCCCGATGCTTCAACAAGTTTCTGATTGTTTCATCGATTCGTCGTTTGTATCTTACTGGCGGGCGTCGTCGTTGAGAAGTTGGATCACCGCAAACAGCCAAAGGAGTCGGACCCGTGCTTTCAGGGACTGGGCAACCGAGAGAAGACAACAACACGGTGCGGCGCGTGTCGCGGGCTTCCGGCCCGCGATTCGAGGGCGGGACGCCCTCGACACAAAAGGCTCGGGCAACGCCACGGCGTCCGCCGGCGAGTCGCCGTGGAGCGGATGGGTCCTGCCTGTGGTTCTGTCTGCTGCTGTCCCTCGGCGTTCCCGGGGGCTTCTACGGGGCGATGCTCGCGAGCGGCAACTTCCACGAGGTCGTGCCGCACCGCATCTATCGTTCCGGCCAGCCTTCCGTCGAGCAGTTGCGATCCTGGATTCCGCGGTACGGTCTGAAAACCGTCGTGAGTCTACGCGGTACAACCGCTCCGATGGCCGCCGAGGAAGAAGCCGTCGTCACGTCGCAGGGGGCGGACATGGTCTATCTCTCGCTGGGCGCGCACGAGCTGATGCCCCGCGAGGAATTGGTGCGGCTGATCGAGGTGCTTCAGACCGCCAAGGAGCCTATGCTGATCCACTGTTATCACGGACTGGACCGGGCGGGCACCGCCTCGGCGCTGGCCGCCTGGCTGCGCGGCGGATTGCCCTACGACCGGGCCAAGTGGCAGGCTTACGTGCCGTCCGGTCCCTGGAAACGCCCGAACGGCTCCGTTCACATCAGCGACACGCTGGCCCTCTACGAGGATTATTGCCGCCAACACGGCCTCAATCCCGACAATCGGTCGTCTTTCAAGCACTGGGCCCGAGACATCTATCGCCCCGACGACGGTTCAGCGGACCCCGGCGCCCCATAGAACGGAGACGCTGTGATTGGCGGGCGTAGGCGAGATGCACGATCGCACCAGGTAGGTTTCAGGAGAGGTCAAATTCCGCGACGATGGGGGTGTGATCGCTGGGATGGTCGGCGGTGCGAGGCTCCGTGTCGATGTAGCAGGCCGTGCACTTGTCGGCTAAGGGCTTCGTGGCCAGGATGTGGTCGAGACGCCAGCCCTGATTGCGGTGGAAGGAGCCTCTCATGCGGTAGTCCCAGAAGGTGTACCGCCCCGCCTCCTGGCAGTGCAATCGAAAGACGTCAGTAAACCCCCACTGCACGATGTTGTCGAACGCCTTGTGCACGTCGGGATGGTAGCAGACGTGGCCCAGCAACCCCGCCGGGTCGTACACATCGATGGGTAGCGGCGCGACGTTCAGGTCGCCCATCCAAAGAATCGGGTCCGAGGGCCGGAAACTCGCGCGGAAGTAGTCGAGGAGGCGGCCGAACCAGTCAAGTTTGTACTGGAACCGGTCCGAGTCGGCCAGGTAGCCCTGTGGGACGTAGGTATTAACGACGATCACGCCCCCGACGCGGGCCTTCAGCAGGCGGGCTTCATCCCGGGGTTCATCGGGCAACCCGAACTGCACGTCGGTCACCCCCACGCAGACGGGGGTGATGTCATTCCTGCGAAGGCAGGAAGCGCCTCGGACGGCCAGGGCAACCCCGTTGTAGCTTTTCTGGCCGCGAAAGACGCAGGAGTAACCGGCCTCCTCCAGCGCGGCGTGGGGAAAGTCCTCGTCCTGAACCTTCGTTTCCTGCAACGCGAGGACATCAGGCCGGCTCTTTTGCAGCCACGGAACAACCACGGGCAGGCGGGCCCGGATCGAATTGACGTTGAAGCTGGCGACCTTCATCTTGCCCATTGTAAGAGCCGGCAGGCGGCGTGGACAGCAGAATTTGCCACTGGAGCCAGGCTTGCTTGTACGCGTCGCCCGCGAGCGGGTAGCCGTCGTTATGACCTCCGACGATCTCCACGAATCGCTTGGGCTCGTGGGCCGCCTCGAACAATCGCAGCGCGAACGCAAAGGGCACAAGCTCATCCTCCCGGCTGTGCACCACCATCACCGGGCAGCGAACCTTCTTGACGCAGGCCAGCGTGTCATAGCGGAACAGAAGGGGAGCGAACCACCGGACGGGCAGATACGGGTAGAAGCCGGCGGCGATGTCCGGGAAGGAGGTAAACGCACTCTCGATCACCAGGCCGGCGACCTGCACCCGTCCAGCCAAATGGGCGGCAATGCTGCCGCCGAGAGACCGGCCGAACAGGATGATCTGCTCCGGCGGGACGCCCTTTGGGCCGGTCAGCCAATCATGGGCGGCTTGGGCATCGAGGTACGTCCCGGCCTCGGTCGGCCGGCCGCCGCTGTTGCCGTAGCCGCGGTAGTCGAAGGCCATGCAGTGCAGCCCCAGGCTGTGAAACAGCCGGAGGCTGTCGAGCAGGTGCGCCAGATTGCCGCCGTTGCCGTGGCAGATGAGAATCGTGAAAGGAGCGTTCTGCGCCGGCACGTACCAGCCGGTCAGGCGGACGCCGTCGGCGCTTTCGAACGTGACCGGCTCGTACTCCAGACCGGCATCGGCGGGCGTGAGGCTGACTTCCCGAATAGGCCGATACAGCAGCTTCGGCTGCATCAACAGCAATACGAGGCCCCAGACCGCATAGACCAAAACCAGGGTCACAACCAGATAGAGTATCGATGAACCCAACACGCAAGGCATTTTAATTTGCCCGGCTCCGCAAAGCAAGCTACAATCTGCCCGTGATCCAGAGAAGACCCACGACAACCGTAAAAATCGGCCCCCTACCGCTCGGCAACGGCGCCCCGATCGTCGTCCAATCGATGACGAAGGTGCCCACGACGGAGATCGATCTGTGCGTGCGGCAGGTCGAGGATCTCGTGCGGGCGGGGTGCGGGCTGGTCCGGATCGCCGTACCGCGGCAAGCCGATACGGCTGCCTTCGCCCGGATCGTTCAGAAAGTCAGCGTGCCGCTAATCGCCGACATCCACTTCAGTCCCGCGCGGGCCATCGAGGCCATCGAGGGTGGGGCCGCCAAGATCCGTCTGAATCCGGGCAACATCAAGAGCCGCGAGGACATCCATCGGATCATCGACGCCGCCAAGGCGCACAATGTCGCGATCCGCATCGGGGTCAACGAAGCGAGCATCCGCGACCTCACCCAAGAGCCGGTCCCGCTCGAAGAGAGAGTCGATCTGATGCTGGCGGAGATGCGGCAGTACGTGCAGCTCTTCGAGGACTGCGGTTTCGACCGGGTGGTCCTCAGCGCCAAGACCAGCGACGCCCTGCGGACCATCAAGGTCAACCGGCGGATCGCCGAGGCGTTCCGGTATCCGATCCATCTCGGCCTGACGCACGCCGGGCTGCCGGAGGCCGCCAGGATTCCGTCGGCCGTCGCACTGGGCACGTTGCTGGCCGAGGGGATCGGCGACACGATCCGGGTCAGCGCCGCCGGCGATCCCGTCATCGAGACGCACATGGCCGTCGAGATCCTGCTCGCGCTGGGCCTGCGCGAGCGTCGCAGACCCGAGCTGGTCGTCTGTCCCACGTGCGGGCGCACCGAGATCGACGTGGTCAAGCTCGCCCGCCAAGTCGAGGAGGCTTTGCGGAAGATCGAGAAGCCCTGCCGAGTGGCGGTGATGGGCTGCGTCGTCAATGGTCCGGGCGAGGCGGCGGATGCCGATTTTGCCATCTGTGCTGCCAAGGACAAAGCGTATTTCTACCGCAACGGCCAGAGAATCGCCACGGTGCCGGAGGCCCAGTTGATCCCGAGACTGCTCGAAGCATTGGCCTCTTTGTAGCAGATGTAGGATTGGGCATGAGGAGTGAGACCGGACGGATGCTCAAGAAACTCCTGATCGCTGTCGTCTTCAGCATGGCGTTCGGCTACATCGAATCCGCCGTCGTGGTGTACCTGCGGGCGCTCTTCCATCCGAACGGTTTCAGCTTCCCCATGCAAGTATTCGACGCCACGCCGGAGGGCAAGCGGCTCGTGCTGACGGAGGTGGGACGCGAGGCCGCTACGCTGGTCCTGATCTTTACGGCCGCCTGGCTCTTCGGAAACTCCCTGCAAGAGCGAATTGCGTACTTCCTGATCATCTTCGCCGTGTGGGATATCTTCTATTACGTCTGGCTCAAGGTCCTGCTGGACTGGCCCGCGTCGCTCCTGGAGTGGGACATTCTCTTCTTGATTCCTGTGGGCTGGGCCTCCCCCGTCCTGTATCCGGTCCTCGTATCGGTGGCGATGTTCGCATTCGCCGTAGCCATCCTGCACCGCTGCACACACGGGCGGCCCCTCGTGGTCACACCTGCGGATTGGCTCGGCTGGTTGGTTTCTCTGCTTGTCATCGTGGTTTCGTTCTGCCTCGGCGGGACTCACATCACCGAGCCAAACTATACCCAGTATTTCCACTGGCCGCTGTTCGCTGCCGGATTTGCCCTGGGGATCGCCTTCTGCGCAAAGTCGCTACGAACACCGGCGCGGGCGTTGGGCCCAGCGTGACAGGATCCATGGGACCGCTGCGCCAAGTCTACCCCGGTTGCGTGCTGGAGCTGGCGGGCTGGCGGAAAGGCGGACGGCGGGAGTTCTCCTCCGACTCCTACCCCGACATCGACTCGAACCGGCCGAAGATCATCTTGCCGGCCGAGGTCTGCAACGAACTGGTCACGCTCAGCACGATGTCCTTGCCGATCTTGCTGCGGGCTCCCTCGACAACGATCATCGTCCCGTCGTCCAGGTAGCCAATACCCTGTTCCGCCTCCTCTCCGGGCTTGACGATCCGCACGTGCATCGTCTCGCCCGGCAAGGCCACCACCTTGAGCGAGTTGGCCAGGTCGTTGATATTCACGACGTCGACGCTGCGCACCTGGGCGACCTTCGTAAGGTTGTAGTCGGTCGTGGCCAATCGGCCGTTGCGAATCTTGGTGAAGAGCAGCAGCTTCTGATCGACGCCTTTGGTTTCCTCGATGTCCGCGGCGGTGCTCTCGTCGATTTCCACGTCGATGGTGGAGCTCGCCTGCATCTTCTTGAGCACGTCCAAGCCACGACGGCCGCGGTTGCGCTTGAGCTTGTCCCCCGAGTCGGCGATAAGCTGCAGCTCGTTGAGCACGAAGCGCGGCACGATCACCGGGGCATCGAACAGCCGGCTCTCACACAGGTCCGCGACCCGCCCATCCACAATGGCCGAGGTATCCAGTACCAGCGGTCTCGAACCTTTGGTCTGCTTGGCAAACTCCACGTAGGGCACGACGAAGCGGAAGTCGTCCTTCGTCCGCATGACGATGCTGATCGTGAAATAGCAGATGCAGATGCCCAGCATCCACTTGACGGCCACTTTCGCCGGCTCGACCAACTGGATGCGATAGGTCTCGCCGATCATATCCACGGCCTGGGCCAGCACGGCACTGATGAGCATGCCCACCAGCAGGCCAAAGAATACGCCGGCCAGGGCGGTGAGCTTGCGTTTGGGCGTGAGAACGTCGAGGAGCAGGAAGAAGACGACCAAGGCCATGCCGCTGATGACCACCGTCCACCAGCTCGTCGAGTTCTCGGCGGCCGTGAGGTCCATCGAGGCGGCGTTCACCACCAGCACCGAGATCACGACGATGATGAAAATGCCCCTGAACAGCCAGAGCAGCATTGCTATGACCTCCCAAGAATGACGGATGTACGATCTACCTGGCTCCTATTATAGCTGGACTTGGGCAAAATGGACATTGGGCCTATGTTCTTCCAGGAAATCGGTTTCACGATTTCCTGGAAGAATGGGCCTCCCCACTACGGGAGAGGCCCGTGATTTGCCGTGCTTGCGGCACAAGAGCCTGGCTAAATACCAACCAAGTTATTGACCGCCGGCCTGTCCCTCTTCGGGCTTGGACTCTTCCGTCGCCTCCGGCGGTTGTGACTCGGCGGCCTTGGCCTGAGCCCGGCGCTGCAGGGCCTCTTTCACCCGGAGCGTATCGCCGCCGGCATCGACCCGCGGGGCCGTCGTCTGGTACTTGGAGGCCTTCTTCGGAGCCGCCGACGGGGCCGGATGCTCCTCGGCCGGAGCGGCCGCCCACTGGACCCGCCGCAGGCTCAAACCAATCTTGCGGGCCTCCGGATCGACCTTGAGGATTTTGACCTCGACGTCCTCGCCCGGCTTGACCACGTCCTGGGGCTTGTCGATCTTATGATCGGCCATCTCGGAGATATGCAGCAAGCCTTCCAGCTCCGGCTCCAGCTCCACAAAGGCGCCGAAGTTCGTGAGCTTGGCGATCTTGCCCTTGATGATCTGGCCGGGGATGTACTTCTCGGGAATCGCATGAATCCACGGGTCCTCGCTCATCTGCTTCATGCCGAGGGAGATCCGCTGCTTTTCCTGGTTCACTTCCAGCACGACACACTTGACCTCTTGGCCCTTTTGCAGGGCCTCGCTCGGATGGCCGTACTTGCGGGTCCAGCTCAGGTCCGAGATGTGGATCATACCGTCGATGCCGGGCTCGATCTCGACGAACGCGCCAAAGTTCGTCATGCTGCGCACGTGGGCCGTGACGATCGTTCCCGTCGGATACTTCCGGGCCGCCAGCTCCCACGGGTTCGGCTCGATCTGCTTCATGCCCAGCGAGATTTCCTGCTTCTCTTTGTTGATGTTGAGCACGGCCACTTCGATCTCGTCGTCGAGGTTGACCATCTCGCTCGGGTGCGACAGCCGCCGGGTCCAGCTCATCTCGCTGATGTGAACGAGACCTTCGATCCCGTCTTCCAGCCGGACGAACACGCCGTAGTTCATCACGTTGACGACTTTGCCCTTGACGCGGGAGCCGACGGGGTACTTGTTCTCGACGTTCTCCCACGGGCTGGCGCTCTTTTGCTTGAGGCCCAGCGAGATCTTCTCGCTCTCTTTGTCCACGCCGATGACGACGCACTCGATCTCCTGGTCCAGGTTGACCACTTCCGACGGGTGCGAAATCCGGCCCCAGCTCAGGTCGGAGATGTGCAGCAGGCCGTCCAGGCCGCCCAAATCGACGAACACGCCAAAGTCGGCGATGTTCTTGACGATGCCTTTGCGAAGCTGACCGACCTCGATCTCGTTGAGGATTTTCTCTTTGCTCGCTTTGCGCTCCTCTTCGATAAGCTTGCGCCGCGAGACGACGATGTTGCGATTCTCCACGTCGATCTTAAGGACTTTGCACTCGACTTCTTTACCGATGAACCGGCTGATATCGCCGGGTTTTCGAATATCGACTTGCGAAGCGGGCAGGAAGACCGGCACGCCGATATCGACGAGCAGACCGCCCTTGATCCGGCGGATGACGCGGCCCGTGACGACGTCGCCTTCCTTCTTCGTGTTGATGATATGCTCCCAGCCCCGGATCATGTCCGCTTTGCGCTTGCTCAGCAGGATCAGTCCGCTCTCGGAGTCCGTATCTTCGAGCAGCACCTCGATTTCTCTGCCCGGGGCAGCGTCCTCGGGGCTGTCGAATTCGCCGGCATCGACCACCCCTTCGCTCTTGAGGCCCACTTCGACAATCACGTCGTTGCCGATCTGTGAGACAATGGTGCCTTTGAGAATGGTGCCCGGCAGCCGGGAGTCGACCTTGCGTTGGAGGACCTGTTCGAGATATTGGGTCTCGCCGTCCCCGAACATCTCTCCGATCTGCTCTTGCAGTTTTTCGTTGGACAACCCCAGCTTGTTGATGATGTTGCGATCTACCATAGGTTTCAGTTCCCCTGTGGAGTTCTTGGAGGGCTCCCCAACGCGATCTATCGCGTTGGGGAGCCCATTCAGCCTGCCGACGTCCCACATACACACCGACAGGCCCATACCGCGCGTTGCTTAGACTATGTCGTTATTCAAACGCCTGCCGCACCCGCCTACGCAGCGGATGCAAATTTTCTCCAAGGTTGCCGCATTCGGTGCCTCTCTTGTCATCCTGAGCACAGCGAAGGATCTGGGACGCGAATGGAACACATCTTTCGCATTCACCACGCACTTCCCATCCGCACGCCAGATGCTTCACTTCGTTCAGCATGACAAGGTTCGGTACGCCTGCTCGATTACTATGAAACACACTACTGCAACGGCGAAAAGGCCTTATCTCTTTTCGTCGAACGCCTCCAAGTGCTTAACGAATTCGTCAATCACCCAGTTTGGCGTCGACGCGCCCGCCGTCACACCGGCAACATTCTTACCGATCAGCACCTTCTTGTCAAGCTCATCCCAATTTTGCAAGTGAAAGGTTTCCCTGTTGTGATTCTTGCACAATTCCGCCAACCGGCGGGTATTGGCGCTGTGCAGGCCCCCAAGGACGAACATCACGTCCACCTTCTTGCACAGGGCGGTGGCCGATTCCTGCCGCTTGATCGCTTCCTTGCACAGGGTATTGATCACTTTCAGCTCGCGAAAGCCCCCCTGCCCGATGGCGCCGAGCATCCGCCCCAGGTGCTCGGGGCTCTGCGTCGTCTGACAGACAATCCCCAGCTTGCCGTCGGACGGCAGCTTGTGCAGATCCTCCTCGCCCGCGACGACAACGACGTTCTTCACGCAGCCCATGACGCCCTGGACCTCGGGATGGTTCTCCTCGCCGATGATGACGACTTCGTAGCCCTCCTCCTCGAGCTGTTTGGCGATCTGCTGCACGCGCTTGACCAGCACGCAGGTGGCGTCCACGATCCGAAGCCCTCTGCCCCGGAGCCGGTCCAACTCGCTGGGCGCGACGCCGTGCGAGCGAATCAGGACCGTACCCGAGTCGATCGCGTCCACCGACTCCACCGTCCGCAATCCCGCGCTCGCCAGCCGCTCCACCACGTCCTCGTTGTGGATGATCGGACCCAAACAGTAGACCTGTTCCTGGGAGCTGGTCTGGGCCAGAACCTCCTCGGCGGTATGAATGGCGTTCCGCACCCCCGGGCAGAATCCGCATTTCTCGGCAACCAATACCCGTATCGGAGACATACTACCTCTCGGCCACACGTTCTTGTTCAGCACCTCTGCACTGCAAAGGCTTCGACACGGATGAACCCAGCCCGGCCTTCGGCCGGAACCAAGATTACCTCTCGCCAAGCACGCCAAGGCCGCCAAGAAAAGAGGGCAGATGACAGAAGGCAGAGGACCGCGAGAACCTCAACCCTTGGCGATCTTTGCGCTCTTTGCGAGAGATATAACTCTTTTTCCTGTTGGAACTTATGCCACCGGTCCGGAACTATCTGGAAACGTTTTTCAGTTGTTGCGAGTTACTGTAAGTCTCCGGACGTAAATGAGTTAGAGAATCCGCAGATTACGCAGATTTTCGCAGATTCAAGAGGAAGGGGAGAAGGAGAAAACAAAAGGGAAGGAGGCCTAACGCTGGCCGTTGTCTCTCCCATTTCTCTTTTGCCCTTTCTTTGAAAATCTGCGTTAATCGGCGAAATCTGCGGACAACTGGTTTTTGGTTGCGGCCGAAGGCCGCGCTGCGCACGCCGCTCAACTCCGTGATTGTAGAGCAGGTGCGCCCAGGAATCTACCAAAAACCTGGCGCAGGCCATGCCAGCCGTTGGAGCAGCGCGTGGAACTCGGCCTTCAGCGGCGCCGACGAAAAATGGGTACGTAAGAAACTGGGCCCTTCTTCGCAACGGCGGAAATTGGGTTTGTTTCGCACAATGGCTCTGGGGCCTGCCCCGCGTTGGTAGTGACGCCGGCCGGCAGTTCGTTGCAAGCGTGAATCGGCGAGTCGGAAGTGGGAATAGCCGAGCTGGAAGTGGGAATGGCCGAGTCGGAAGTTGGAAGTGTCAAGTTGGAAGCAGGAGGATTTGATGCCTGGCCTTGCTCGCTGGACACTTCACACGTCAAACTTGAAACACCTCCGGAAATTGGGTTTGTTTCGCACGATGACTCCGCTTCCCACGTCAAACGGGAGACTCCTTCCTGCTCGCGTAAGCGTCGCACGGTGCGCAGCTCGGCCATGGTTCGATACAGGCTGTGCTCGATCCGCCGCTCATACATCAGCAGCCGATCGAGAATCCTCTCCTGGTTGAAGTCCTGCACGGCCCTCCGGCCAGCCGCCGGACCCGTAACCACGGGGTCCGGAAACCGCACACCCGTCTCGGCCAGCACGGCGAGGAGCCGCGACGCCTGCTCGGGGGACAGGACCCACTCCGGCGGCTCGCTCTTGGCCTCTACCTTGTCAAACGCCGCCGCCTGCAGCCGTTCGGCCCGGCGCAGCCGCCACGCGAGGCCGACGATCCGGTGGGCCAGCATGGACTCCATCTGTCCCGCCGGGGCCAACTCCTCCAGCATCTGGTCCCGGTAGAGCTCAAACTCCCCGGGATCTTCCCCTTTGATGACCACCTCCTGCGCCAGCAGGCCGTGCCTGACGGCATTCTGCGCCACCACGGCTTTACCTTCCGGCGTACGCGGACCGGTGGACTTTTGGGCATTGGAACGATTGGCAGACACTTGGGCGACGCTGGTCATGGTGATCCCTCCAAAGGCAAGACTGACCATTTACCCTGGACGATCCGCGGCCCCACGCGGGCCGCAGGGTCACTATGGTATAACCACCATGCTATAATGTCAATAATAATATCCCCACAAACTGAAATTGTTTGGTATCTCCTAAACCATTGTCCCACCGGGACTAACGCACCCCGACGGACAAAATGTAGCCCAGCCTTGTCCTTCCCGCGCAGGCGGGAACCCAGCTTCTTCCACCACGGAGACACGGAGAACGCAGCGCGGCCTTTGGCCGCAACCAAAAACCAGTTGTCCACAGATTTCGCCGATTTGCGCAGATTTTCGAAGAAAGGGCAAAAGGGAAATGGAAGAGACAACTGCCAGTGTTAGGCCTCCTTCCTTTTTATTCTCTCCTGCTTCCCTTCCTCTTGAATCTGCGAAAATCTGCGTAATCTGCGGATTCTCTAATTCCTTTACGTCCGGAGACTTACCGCATGTCCCCTCAGAGAGCTTGTCAAGAAGACAAGAGGTTGCGCCTTTGCAGTGCAGAGGACGGACCGACTACTGCCTACCGACTACCGCCGTTTGTCCGCAAGCGGACGCCGCTTGCAGCTCGACACTGCCCACTTGTGACTTCCGCACTTCTCCTCGGACACGGATGCACGCGGGATGGACGCGGATTTCCCTCGAAAAATGTACCGGACACCGTCCCGTTCCCCCCCCCATTCATCTCGGTCGTGAATTGAGTATGGTGTCCCCGGAATTCCCCTTCAGGAATTCCCGTCGCGTCTTCATCATGCTGCCTCCAATGAACTCCACACATCAGGAGAATGGGGTCGCACAAACCACACCATGCAACCGTTTATACCGCAACAGACCCTGTGCCGTCAAACCGATCAGCGACCGGGGACTCTCTCAGTCCAGGAGTACGCGTAGACTGGATGAGGCCGAAATCCGAGAGATATCCGCGATCTTGACAAGAGTGCCTGGGACAAGATTTGAACCTGCATGGGCAATCTGCCCACCATCGCGTCAACCTGGGCAATGCCAACCCGCCTTATTTCCCATCAATCCAATATGGAGGGAGGGAAAGCCCGAGAAGAATCCTGGAAAGATCTGTGGCGGACGAATATCGGAAAATCGGGCTGGAAACAGAAATACCTTTGACGAACACCGTCGCTCCGATAGGATTGCCCATATTCCGCAGGCGCTTTATGCGATACTTGAAGTGGTACCGGGAGTGTTATGCGGATCAATATGATCAAGGGGAGCCATAATGTGCGTGACGGCCCAAACAATCGTGTGCGGTGACTGTGGCGCTCCACTACTGAATTTCGCATAATACAGTGACAAGTCACTCAAAAAAAAGACCGGTGTGCTCCAAGAACCCGAACAGGAGTTGTCCGTTCTGTTGCACACGCTCCATGCCATCCTCCACCGCTTGCCCCACCTCCCCGAGGTTGTC
>JAPLMX010000063.1 GCA_026386805.1 Phycisphaerae bacterium
GCCATCAAACGCCGAGTCCGCTCATCCAAGAGTGACCAGACGGAGGCGAATTTCTGCCGGAGCTGAGGGACGGTTTTCATATCCCGGAATCATACCAACTCCCGGCTTGACGTGCTACCTTTATTTATGAACGCTGCCTAACAATCCCCGAGTATGGCCGGCAGCTCGCCAAAACCATCGATTTGTCCAAGGCGACCCGCAGTCGAGAGCTGTCCGTCGATATTCCGCTGTCCCAGGAAGGAGAGGATACCACGCACCTTTCGATCATCGATCACAACGGGATGGCGGTTGCCAACACCTACACTCTGGAGCGCCTCTGGGGCTCCCGCATCGTAGTCAAAAACATGGGATTCCTGCTTAACAACAACATGTTCGGCTTCAATCTGTTTCCGGGCGTCACCGACATCAACGGCACGATCGGGACCCCGGCGAACACGATCGCTCCCGGCAAGCGCATGGTAAGCTCGATGACCCCCACCATCGTTGCCAGGGACGGCCGCGTCAAGCTGGTCACGGGCAGCCCCGGCACCCGCGCCATTCCGAATACCCTCCTGTGCATTCTGGTCAGCCTATTCGACTTTGGCATGCCTGCGCGAGCGGCCATCGAGGCGTCGCGTTTCTCGCACGAATGGTTTCCCGATCAGATCAGCTTCGAGACGCCGGAACTGTATCCAGATCTCGTAACATCCTTGAATGAAATGGGCCACGCCATCGTTCGCACCGGGCCCCGACCGCAAGGCGACGCCCATAGTATTTGGGTCGTCGGACCCAACCACTACGTAGGGGTGGCAGACGGGCGCCGCAACGGCAAGGCCGCCGCCTTGGGATATTGATGCGAGTGACGATCACTTCGTGCGCGACGCTCTCCGTCAAACGTCAAGGGACTGTTTTTCGCCCTTGCGGCGTTTGACGGTCTCGCTTAGGATGCGAGTGTGGTGTTGAGTAATGGGCGTTGGGTTAGAACTGGAGTTCTGCAAAATGGAGATTAGGCCTACTTTGGGAAGGAAAAATCTCTTTTCTCGATTTTTCCTTCCCAAACCCTAACGACTTGACAGAGAAGAACTGACGCCGATTCTTCCAGGAAATCGAGGAATAAGATTTCCTGGAAGAATATAGGCCTAATCTCCATTTTGCAAAACTCCAGTTAGAAGGGCGGGTACATGGCGTCGGACCGGCTGCGAATGTTGGGAGGAGCAGAATTCCGCAACCCTCGGCTGCTCATGGGGTTGTCGGGTTGGATGGACGGCGCGGAGGTCTCGACCGGCACGATCAAGGTATTCGTGGACAAGCTGCACGCCAGGCGGATCGCCGAGATCGATCCGGAAGGCTTCTACATCTACAACGTCCCGGCGGCGATGGAGGTGGCGTCGCTCTTTCGGCCCCACTGCCGGATTCGAAAAGGCATCATTCGCGAGTTCCTGTTCCCGGACAACGCGTTCTTCGGGGCCGAAGGCGACGATTTGATCCTGTCCTCGGGCAAAGAGCCGAACATGAACTGGGTCGATTATGGTGACTGCGTCTTTGCCTTGTGTCAGCAGTTGCACGTCAAGTCGGTCTACTTCATCGGCAGTGTGGCGGGCTTGGTGCCGCACACACGCGACCCGATGCTGTTCTGCTCGGTCTCCGACGCCCAGATGAAGCCGCGCTTCGAGAGCTACGGCATGAAATTCAGCGACTACGAAGGCCCGGCCAGTGTCATAACCTATTTGACGACAAGGGCTAAGGAGCAGAACATCGAGATGGCCAGTATCGTGGCGAGCGTGCCGGCCTACGTGCAGGGCGCCAATCCGAAGTGCATCGTGGCCGCGACCCGCCGGATCGCGGGCATCCTCGGCATCCGCGTCGATTTGGACGACTTGCAAGCCAGCGCCGATGAGTTCGAGAAGAAACTGAGCGAAATCGTCCTGGAGCAGCCGGAGTTGGCGGAAAACATCGTAAAGCTCGAGCAGGACTACGATAACGAGATTTTCAGCGAGATGGGCGATTTGAAAAACTGGCTCCACCAGAAAGGAATTCGACTCGACTGACCCGTTGGGAGTTCCGCGTTTACGCGGTCTCCTCCAAATTGGCTTCGTTTGGCGCGATAGCCCCGCCCCTTGCCCCTGAGGCCGCGACCCGCTTGGCGTCGCCGGAAATTGCGTTTCCGTTAACCACCGGCTCTGCCGGTGAGCATTCACAAGGCTCTGCCGTTTCGTGCGTGTTTTTGGGTAGGTAGTTCCCCTTGAGGAAGGCCCCGCCGGGCCCAGGAGAACTACCATGAAAGAACGGCAAA
>JAPLMX010000263.1 GCA_026386805.1 Phycisphaerae bacterium
CGAAAGTATCCGACCGGCCGCAAGGTGACCGAGGCAGAAATGAAGCGTGTGAATCTGGAGCGTAGCACGTTTCATGGGGACTGGAACTATACGATCCGGCCTCAATCGACATAGCCTACTTGATACCTTCATTTATTAACGGCGACTAAGGTCAGCTCTGATGGCTCAACCGTGTTCGACTGGGCAGCATGGTACGGTCTCAAGGAGACAGTCGAGCTGTTTCTTGCCAAAGGCGCAGATGTAAATGCCAGAGACAATAAGGGCCACACACCCTTGCACCACGCAAGAGATAGGGGATACAGTGAAATGGTTGAGTTGCTGCGTGAGCACGGAGCAAAGGAATAGATGCGTGCGGGACGGCTTTTACGGGCCGATCCAAGTGAGATGAAATCCCGGCGAGGTCAATGGGGACCTCGCCGGTTCTCTTACATGCGTTTGTAGCGGGGACCGCCGCCGCCCTCCGGGGCGGTCCAGCGAATGTTGTCGAACGGGCACTTGCGCTGGCAGGTCTTGCAGTGCAGGCAGTTGGACGGGTTGGCCGGCTTGGGCTGGCCGTGGATCGTCTCGTAGACGCCCGCCGGACAGAAGGTGACGCACGGGGCCTCGAAAACCGGCAGGCATTTCGTCGTGCAGATCGCCGGGTCGAGGATCTGCAGGTGCGAGGGCTGCTCCTCGCGGTGGGCCGTGGCGGCGACCGCCGTGAACGTGTCCTTGTCGAAGCTCTGGTCGGGCTTGAGCCGGTACGGGGCCCCCGTCATCATCTCGAGGTCCTTCTCGACGTGGAACTTCGGCAGCCAGCCATTGAGGACCGATAGCGGCATGCCCTGCAAAGGCCCGAACTTCGCGACGGTCTGGCGGAAGTTCTTCGCCATCTTCATCTCTTTGGCGATGTTCGACTGCTCGACGTTGGCCGTGTACTTCTGGGCCGCCGCATTGGGCTTATCGAGTGACGCGACGATGGCCTTGGCCGCCTGGATGCCGGAGTCGATGGCGTTGTGGAGGCCCTTGATCTTGAGCATGTTGACGAAACCGGCGCTGTCGCCGAGGATCATGACGTTGCCCTTGCCGATGCTGTGGGTTTGCGGATCGCGCGGCACGGCGTACCAACCGCCTTCGGGAATCATCTTGGCGCCGGCCTCGACGACCGTGCCGCCTTCGATGAACTGCTTGACGAACTGGTGCTCCTTGAATCGCACGAGCGCATCCTGGGTGTTGAAGTCGTGGTACTTCCAGTCGAGGCCGACGATCATGCCGACGGCCAGATGGTCCTGCTCGCCCGCGTAGACGATGCCGCCGCCGAACATGCCGGGACCGAGGACCGGCGTCCAGATCGGATAGCCCATCGCGTGGACGACCCGGCCGCGGGTGAACTTGTTGTATTGCTCCGGCGTGACCTTGATCAGCTCCTTGACGCCGAGAGAGAACAGCGGGGGCGACTGGCGTTTGAGGCCGGCCTTCTCGACGAATCGCTCGGTGACCAGACCATCGCAACCCTCGGCCAGCACGACGAAGCTCGCCCGGATCGTCTCGCCTTCGACATAGTTCGGCTGCTTGTGGCCTTCCTTGTTGACGCCCTGGTCCACCAGCTTGACGCCCGCGGCGAGGCTTTCACCATCGAACACGACGTGGTCGGCGGCAAAGCCGGTCAGGACTTCGATCTTTATCCCCTTGGCGATTCCGCCCAGCCACTTCGTGAACCGGCTGATGGAGATGGAGTAATCGCCGTGGTGGATCATCTGGCCGAAGCCCAGGCCCATGGAGCGGGCCATCTTGATCACGGGGAAGATCCCGAACGCCATGTTCCGGCCGAGCAGGAACATGATATCGTCCTTATCGATCACGTTGGCGAGGACCTGCTTGGCCTCATCCGTGTCGCGCCAGCCGGGCTTGGCGGCGTCGAGCAGCGTGCTCAGCGGCTCCTTCTCCAGCACCGCGCCGGAGAGATTGTGGTTGCCGAGGTCGAGGGCCTTGTCGATCACGCAGACATCGAGGTCGGGCTTGAGGACCTTCAGTTGAATCGCCGTGGACAGGCCGGCAGGACCGGCGCCTACGACCAGGACCGACGCCTTGCTGTATTCGCTGTAATTCGGCACGCTATACCTCTCGATCTATGATTTATTATTTACGATTTACAATTGTAAATAGTAAATTCCCCGGCTATCCCTGCGGCAATGCCTCGACCAGCTTCGGGACGATTTCCTCGACAGCCCCGATGACGTAGTAGTCGCATTGCTTGAAAATCGGGGCGTTCGGGTCGCTGTTGATCGCCACGATCGTCTCGGTATTGGCGACGCCGATCATGTGCTGGATCGCGCCGGAGATGCCCAGGGCGACGTAGAGCTTCGGACCGACGGATGTCCCCGTCTGGCCCACCTGGTGAATCCGCTCGATGTAACCCTGCTCGACCGCCGCACGCGAGGCGCCCCGCTCGACCGCCGTGTCGAGCTTTTTGCCCAGAGCGGTCATGAGGCCGCCGACCAGCTTCTCGTAGTTGTCGCGGCTCTGCATGCCCTTGCCGCCGGAGACGATGGCGTCGGCGTGCAGGTTGACCTGCCCGTGCCCAAGCTCCGTCTTGATAATCTCGAGGCCGACGTCGTCCTCGGTCAGCTCGACCTTGTGCTTGACGATCTTGCCCTTGCGGGCCGGGTCGGGCGGGAGGCGCTTCATCACGCCGGGCCGGGCCGTTGCCATTTGCGACTTGGAGCTCTTCGTGCGAATCGTCGCCATGACGTTGCCGCCCAGGGCCGGACGGGTCTGGAGCAACAGGCCGACCTCGCCCTTTCGGGTGCTGTCGCGAATGTCCAGTCCCGTGCAGTCGGCGGTCAGGCCGCAACCGGTCCGGTACGACACCATCGGGGCCAGCATACGGCCCTGCGGTGTCGCGGCGTACAGCACGATCTGCGGGACGTATTTGTCGATCGCGTCGGCAATCGCCTTGCGGTAGGCCGTCGGATCGAACTCCTTGAGCAGCGAGTGCTCGATGGCATAGACGTTATCGGCCCCGGCGGCGATTAGCTCTTGGGCCATGTGCGCAACGTTTTCGCCGGCGATGCACACGCCAACCTTGGTTTCCAGCGAATCGGCCAGCTCGCGGGCCTTGCCCGTCAGCTCGAACGTGGCCGGGTGGACCACGCCGTCACTGTGCTCGGCGACCACCCATACCTCGCCCTGGAACGTGGGCTCGGTCGCCTTGATGCCGGCCAGCATGTCCTCCAGGGCTTTCTTCTGGAGGCCCGCACCGGCCGCCGCCAGGATCTTCTCCTGGGCTGCTTCATCGATTTGGTTGACATCCCGGAGGTTCAAGTCCTTGAGAGTCTTGGCGAGCAGGTTGAGGTCTTCCTGTTCCTTGGCCGTAGCCTCCCACCTTCGCTCGAAGAGGCTCGCCCGCCGCTTCGGAAGAATGTACTTGCCGTCTTCCTTCTTGCCTGTGGCCGCGGTCTGGCCCTCGCCTTTCTTGAAGCTCTCGACCATGATCCGGGCCAGCTCCCCGGCGTCGCTGATCTGCTTGCACTTGCGGGTGCTCTTGCCGGGTGGGAACACGCGAATCACCGCTGTCTTGGAGCCTTTGGCCCCGATCAGCGGCGCATTGATATCGCCGGCGCCCCACTGGATCACGGGGGCCTTGGTCGCCCAGCGGGTGCCCGCGAACGTCGCGAACAACGGATACTCATACTTGGCCACGGTGACGACGGCCGGCAGTTTCTTCGCCGCGACAATCTGGCTGCCGCCGCTGATGATGCGGGTGAACTCGAATCGCTCGTTCTTATAGTCCGCCCCGGTCACGTAGGCGATGCAGGGCAGCTTGAGCTCCTCGGCGATCTGCGCCGGCACCTGGGCGGTATCGCCATCGACCGACTGCATGCCGGAAACCACGAGATAATCATCGCCGCACTGGAGCAACTCCTGGGTGATCCGGCGGATCGCACAGGCCAGAGGGTTGGCCGTCGCCACGGTATCGGCGCCGCCGAGCGCCCGGTCGGTCAGCAGAACCACCTGATCGGCCGCACGGGCCAGACTGTATCGCAGCACCTCATCGGCCATCGGCGGCCCCATCGTCAGGGCGACCAGCCGGGCCTGGGCGTCGCCGCTGATCATCTTCATGTACCTGGCAAATGCCAGGGCTTGGGCGTCCAACTCGTTGATCACGCTGGCCAGCCGCGACCGGACGAGCGTGCCCGTCTCCGGGTCGAACGCATTGTCCGTGATTTGCGAGACATCAGGAACCTGCTTGACCAGAACGATGTAGTCACTCATAAGCGAATTTCCCTAAACAGAACCCCGCCGGCGGTCAGAGTTTTCGTGTGTGAATAGGGCACGTCGTCTCCCATGCCCCACCTCTCTGCTCTGCAAGTCTGTGATTTCTGCGTGCCCAATGTTCCAAGACCACCAGATTGCCACTGACAATAAGTTGCGTATAATAGGCCGCTGTTACAGTCGTGTCAACCGATTTCGACGAAAAGCCACAGCCCCCGGCCCGTGGGCCGGCCCGTGTCTTCTCAAGCCTCGCTTTTACAACAAGAGCGTCACGATCTCTCTTGACATCCCTCCGCTGATATGGTATAAGAAAGTGGAATCTGTGAGGAGGATCCTCAAAGAACCTTGCCTCCGCAGGGACATGGGAGGTCCAGGCGCTCTGGTTGGCATACCCGGCAGGCATGTGGCTCTTTGTGTACGCGCAGCATTTCACAAGTCCAGAGTAGGGAATTCCCCTATGCGAAACGCTCTGTCGCGCGGGCTGCCCCTCTATATAGCCTGCCTGGTAAGCCTAACCCCGGCGGTCTGGGGGGACGATCCCAACGCGCCGGCAGTTCCACCAAGGCCACCTCCGCCAGTGAAACTGCCGACGGCCACAGAGGGCGGCACTGACGCCATCCCATTGACGTTGGGTCCCGGGCCGCGTCTACCGGATTTGCCGGAAAGCAAGGAGCAGTTCGGCCTGGAGGCGTGCGCGGGTAAGATCTACGCCGTCGCCGGCATCTGCCGTGATGAGGAGACGGCCACTTCTTTTGTCTACGACACCAACACCGGCCTGTGGTCTCCGATTGCGCCGTTGCCCGTGGAGGTCCAGAGTCCCTGCCTGCGGGCCGTGAAGGGGCGGCTTTTCTGCTTCGGCGGCTACCACCACCGGTTCGCCGTCAAACATCCCAACGTTTGGCTCTACGATCCGAATGCCGACGCCTGGCTGTCCCGCTGCTCGATGCCCGTAGCGAGGAAAGACGCCGGCTCGGCGGTCGTCAACGGGCAAGTCTGGATCATCGGGGGCTTTACGAACCCCGGCCACACGCTCGTGGCCCAGATCGACGTGTACGATCCCAATCTCGACGCCTGGGTACTGTCCTTTTCGATCAAACCGCATGACGACGATTGGCCGGGCCGGGCGCTCGGGGACTTCGCCTGTGCCGCCGGCCTCACCGTCTGGTGCATGGCGGGCACGGAGATCACCGAGAACTATCCCCACCTCCAGCCCTCTACCGTGGGGTTCTTTGCCACCGAAACCGATTTGGGATTTGTCCCGATCCCCGACCCGCGCTGCTACGCGGAGCTCGAGGTGATCGGCGACCACCTGTATCTGGTAGGCGGCTGCCGTACCTCGACGACGGATTACGCCGACACCATGCTCATCCTGGACTTGCAGACCCAGACGTGGGAAAAGCCCGTGCCTCTGGCCTACCCCGCGCGAGGCCCAGGCGTCTGCTCCTGGAACGGCATCCTGTATGTCGCCGGCGGCTACAACGGCAAGTCGCGGAGCGATTTCTGTCTGTGGATGGGTGAGGATGCTGCCGAGGGCCAGTGACCATCAGTCCACGACCTTGTCATAACGGTAGGTAGGCTGCGGCCGGCCCGGACGCAGGCATCGCAGGTCGCGGATTTCGGCTCGCACGCGCCCGTCCGCCGCCTTGGCCAAGGCATCGCGCACGATCTGCTCCAACTCCTCGGGCGTCATCTCCACGCGGGCGTTCAAAATGAGGCTTGCCTCGGACGGCTCTCCCACGACTTGGCTTTGCAGAATGGGTTCGGACTGCGTGTCCGTGATATTGCCGAGGTAGTGACCGTCGGCGGCCGTGAGCAAGAGCTTGACGTGTCCGATACGGGCGTCCCGTTGACGGAAGGCCGCCTGCAGCCGCGCCAGCAGATCGGAGCAGAAGGTCCCCCAGTCCACCGGGCCCCCAGCGCCGGACAGCCACGTATCCATATTCAACCAGCCGAGCACCGCCTCTCCGGCGGCGTAGACATCGTAGTCCACACTGACGATCCGGGAGCCCGCGGACGGCGTCAAGAGAACCTCGTCCAACCACGGCTGGACCCCTTCGCCCGTGCGGGCGGACAGGTAGCGTACGGTCGTGCCTGGGAATTGCGAACCAAGGACTTCCTCCAGCCGCCTGCGGTCCCCGGCCGAGAGGAGGTCGGCCTTGTTGACGACGAGTAAATCGGCCTCTTCGAGCTGCTTGCGAAAGATGTAAGCCGCGTCGGGATGCAAGGCGTCCCCCTCCCGGGCCAGAACGTCCCTCAGACGCAGCGGGTCGGCCAGCACGGACAGCGGCGCAAGGGCAAATCGCTCCTTGAACCTGTCCTTCAACGGCTGCAAGATCGTCGCGGACAGATCGGTGCAGCTCCCCACCGGCTCGCCGATCAGCACGTCTGCATCGGCCGCCAGCAACTTCTCGGCCGCATAGATCAGGCCGGCGAAGTTGCAGCAAAAGCAGCTTCCTGCGACTTCCCGCACGCTCAGGCCCTTCTCGGCGAGCCATTTCGTGTCTACGAGATCGGGCGCCTGGTCGTTCGTGATCAGGCCGACTCGTTTGCCTCGCTTCATCAGCAGTTCGGCCGCCCGCCACAGCAGCGTGGTCTTGCCCGCCCCAAGAAACCCACCGACAAACACAAGCTGTACTTTCTTCATGCTGCTGCTCCTTCGGATTCTGAGAGCGATGCCTTGGTTTCGGCGGTTTGCTTCCTGATGAAGATGGCGCGAGCGATCAGGCACTGATACGCCGCCCCACCAACGAGAGCCCCGACAATCGGGGACAGGATGTAGACCGTGAAGAAGCCCCCGCGCGGGCCGGGGATCGCGATTCGGCCCCAGCCGGCAAAATAGGCGAAGAGCCTTGGCCCGAAGTCCCGCGCCGGGTTGAAACCGGCTTGCGTCAATGGGGCGATGACGGAGATCAGGATCGAGACCGTCAGGCCGATGAACAGCGGGATCAGCCGGCCGCCCGGACCGGCGGTGTTCTTGCGGTCCGTCACCGCGAAAACGAAGAACGCCAGCAAGGCCGTTCCGATCCCCTCGGCCAGCATCGCCTGGATGGGACTGACCGAGGCATCCGTCCAGTGAAGAGATTGGGCAATCGCGGGATTGGGGAAGTACTCGCCGTAGACCATCGCGGATAGCTCGCTCCCCGCGGCCCCGCGCACGATGTCATGGGCCGACTCGAACTGGCTGAGGACCGATGAGAAGAGCACGTGCAGAACAGCCACGCCGAGAATAGCGCCCAGGAGTTGAGACAGGAGGTACGGGGGCACACGCCGCCAGGGGAACCCTCGAAAGGCGGCGAAGGCAACGGTCATCGCCGGATTGATGTGGGCGCCCGATACGGCGCCGGTCGCGTAGATGGCCAGAGAAATGGCGACGCCCCAGACGATCGCCACCTGCCACAACCCCTGCTGGGCCCCGGTCAGCACGGCCGCATGGACCGAGCCGACGCCGAAAAAGACAAGGACAAAGGTGCCCGCCAGCTCGCTCAAGCACCGGCCGGCCAAAGTCGCACGCTCTTTCATCTCGTTCCCCTCAAGGACCGCCTACAGAGACGCCAGCAGCGTGTCGATGGTCCGTTTGTATTCTTCGAGCGTCTGTTTCCACTTCTTCAGGCAGGCCCCGCCCTTGGGAGTCAGGCGGTAGCAGCGTTTGCCCGGGCCGGTCCTCGAATGCTCCCAGTCCGACAGGATGAGGCCCTCCTTCTCCATCGACTGAAGCGCCCGGTAGACCCCGGTATGATCCGGAGGCTGGTCGGCAAAGAAGGCCAGATGTCCAAGTCTCCCGGTGATCGCATATCCGTGGGAATCCCCGTTGGACAGCACGGACAGGATAACCGGCCGCAACAGCCTCGGCAGCGTCTTTCCGGTGCACGCACAACTCGTTAAATCCTGCATGAGATGTACTCCAATATGTGACCTAATCACATATATAGCGCTTGCTCTCAGAACGCAAGTCAAATCCGAGATTATGGCCTGCGCGCGCGACTGCGTCTTATGCCGGCCCCCTCGGCATTTGTCATGCTGAGTCGCTGCGCCGCTTCGCGGCTGGCGTCGGGAAGAAGCGAGGCGCCGGGCTCTGGACTCTGGGTGCCATGTCTACGCTTGCGGAGACGTGTCCCATCCGAGGGGCAAGACATGCTTACGCATGGCACCTGGCTCCCAAACGCGATTGATCGCGTTTGGGGACCCGCACCCCGCCATGGCCGAAGTTGCTCGTCAAAACTCGTCACGCGACGGCGACTTGGCGTTATGCCCGCCAGGGTCTGGACCGCTTGACCTCGCCTGCAAGGATGTTCTGAACGATGACCGCGTCTTCGCGGACCTGGAAATCGAACATCCCGACGCAGAGGAAATCGGCGCCGGCTTCAAACGCGAATTTGAAACCCTCCCGGGGCGAAATCGCTCCGGCGGCGAGGACTTTGAACGCTATCCACGGTTCTTCGAGACCTTTCATGTACTCGGTGGTTTCCTGCGGATTGCGGCAGTACATGTTATCGTGATACTGATTGTGGTCCCCGCTGGCCGGGCCGATCACATCGAATACCTTGCGGCTCTCCGGCGGCGTCGCGGACCAGTAGTTGTCCGGGTGGATGGTCTTGACCCAGAAGTCCGGCTTGAACCCGGCCTTGACGCACGCCTTGATGGTCTCCAGATCGTGGGCGCCGAGTCCGCCGGCCACCTTGAACTCCTTGATGTACTCCAGCGCCTCGCCCAATGCGGCGACCTTGCCGTCTCGCACGGCCTGATCGGCGAGGCCCCCTTGCACGTAAACCCCGTGGGCGCCGCCATCAACAGATCGCTTGATGCCTTCTTTGATGTCTTTGCCCGAGGCGCAGTCGGAGAACCACTGGATCTTGCCGCCCCGCTCGTTCCAGTACCGGTTGAGCACCTTGTCGGAGACGGGATTCGTCAAGACGGTGTTGATGCCCATCTCCTCCGCCAACTCAAACGTCTGAAACACTTTGTCGTCGGTGTGATATGCCTTCACGAGAGAAGAGACATACATCAGGTCCCGGCTGTGCGCCCAACCGCCGATCAGGTTGCCGCCGCAGAAGATCCGGCTGACCTTGAGGTTCTTGATCTGCCCGTACTGCATCTTCCCGCTGCCGGCCCCGGCCTGACGATCTTTCGCCCTGCCGCCACTTTCGGCCATTTTCGCCAGGAGGTTCTGCTCTTCGAAGCTGGCCAGCCCCAGGGCCACCCCGGCCGACGTGACAACCGATCCCTTGATGAAGCCGCGACGATCTACTTCTCTTGCCGCCATGGTTCTACCCCTCGATTCTGTAGACTCTCTTTTTCACACGGGTCTTGGTGGGGCAAGCCCCACCCTATCACAGAGTCCGCCCAGCAGTTCTATGACCGCCAGGGCCGTTGCCTTGGCAGGTCGCCGGACAGGATACTCTTGGCGATGATCACATCCTCTCGAACCTGGAAATCGAACATCCCAACGCACATGAAGTCCGCCCCGTTTTGGAGGGCGTGCTTGAACCCGTCCCGGGGATGGATCGCGCCGGCCGCCAGGACCTTGTAGGCAATCCAGGGCTTTTCGACCTTCCGCATATACTCCGCTGTCTTATCCGGCTCTTTGTCCCAGTAGTTATCGACGCTGTAGTTGTCGATCACATCCTTTTGCTGATCCGCACGCCGGGTGGACCAGTAGTTGGTGCTGTGGTGGGTCTTCATGTAGAAGTCCACCGGCAGCTTCGCCTCTTCGCACGCCATCACGGTGCCGAGGTTGTGCCCGCCGACACCGGCGATCACGCCGTTGTGCTTGATGGTATCCAGCAGCTTGCCGATCAGGTCCACCTTGCCGGCCCGCGCCCACTCATCGCCCAGATTGCCGATGAGAAACGCCCCGGCCGCCCCGCCGTCAATGGCCCTCTTGACGTCGGTCTCCAGGTCATCCTGGCTGACGACACACTGAACGAGCCACTGAATTTTGCCGCCCCGCTCCTCCCGGTATTTCTTCAGCACGTCGAAAGAGGTGGTGCCCACGATGATCGTGTTGATGCCGTTTTCCTCGCAGAGCTGGAGCGTCTCGATGATCTTCTCATCGGTGAAATACTGTTTCAGGAGCGTCGAGACGTAAGTCAGGTCCCGGCTGTGCGCGTAGCCGCCGATCAGATTGCCGCCGCAGATCAGCCGGCTGATGGTCACGTTGCCGATCTTGCCGGTCGGGAGCCCTCCCACACCTGCTCCGGCCGACGGCTTTGCAGGCTTCTCAATCGCCCCCAGCAGGGCCTCTTCCTCGAGGCTCAGGACGGAAGCAACCGCCGCCGAGCCGGCCAGAGAGTCTCTCAGAAACTGACGACGATTCAGCTCGTTCGACATGCGCACTTACCCTTCATGACAACAGCATTCGCCGGCACCCCACGGAAGGCGCCAGCCAGGGTGAATCGTACCGAAATGGCGCCGGTCTGTCAAAGCAACGATTCGCCCCAAGACCCCAAGTGTCACAGAACTACGACCGACTTGCTCTTGTGGGGCTACGTTTAGAGGACAAGGGGGCCCTATGACGGGCCTTGTCAGGCACGACAGTCTCACTGCACAACTGGCCTAACACCGGATCTTGCAGAACCTCCTCGTGGGTTTTTTGACGTTTCTGCGTCCAGGTCAACCCCCGATCTTCCTCCTCATCGATCTGCGTTCTCCGACGGCGCATCCACGCAACTGCATCAAATGCCTTCTTCATTGACCAAGATCTCCTTTGGAGAGCGAATTTCTATCGGCCGGTAGCCCCTCTCCAGACTCACGGCGTTAAACAACCGTATTCTACCAAGATTCACGATGTGTTTGAAGTTCCAACTCACCAAAACATCACACGCACTGACTACAGCCAGAGCTACATGCAGGGCATCCGACCTGCTTCCCGGCCCAACGACACGGTGTTCCAAATATGCCTCGGCCAATGTGTCGGCCTCCTGGTCCTCAGTCAACACAAGCCGATGCTCTCGCGGTATTTCCAGTAGACGTCTACGAACCTTCTCCGGGGCACCTGCCAGTTCACGAAGCGTGTGTTCGGACAACACCATCACATACTGCCCTTGGACGAAGAGCCGCCACAAGGCAAGACTGTCTTCTGCAAACTCAGCATCCTCACACCCTCCGACAACCGAAGCATCCACATAGATCAGCAGTTTCTTCGTCATGAGTCTTCCACTTACTGACTTGCGATCGTTATTCCGCCCCAATAGGCGGCTTCGTAATGCCAGCCCGTCGGCTCGTTGAGCAGCTCCAGCTTGACCGTCCGGCCGGCAAATCGCAACAGGTCCACGGCGACCTCGGTCCAACCCAAGGATGTGGTCTCGGGACCAATCGTCTTGTGCAGCAACGGCTCGCCGTCGGCCTTGACGATCAGGTCCCAATCGCCTCGCGCATCGTGTCCGACCACCAGCTTCAGTGTGCTCTTGCGGCCCGCCGGCAGCCTGAGGCTTCGGCTCAAAACGCACGCGACATCTTCGCGCAGCGGGTGCGTCACCAGAACGTTCTCTCGGCCGCGAAGCTCCTGCCGCAGGCCAGGATTCATGTCCGCGCCGCACCGGCTGACCTTCCAGCCCGGAGCGAACTTCCCGAGGTCCTTGGACAGGTCCTTTCCGCTTTCGGCCGTGATCTGGGCCATCTCCTCCTCCGTGTAGCGGCTCTCGGAGGCGGGCTTGGGGTCCCAGCATTGTTCCAGAGGCACGGGGTGCGGCTTAGACCGTGGAATCACAAAGTATTCCTTACCCTCGCTGTCCGCCATGACTTTGCCGCCGCCGTTGGCGACGGCCTCGCGGGCCAGTTGCTCCGACACGCTCACCAACGTCGGGAAGTCATAGGGCGTATGGCTGAACTTGCCGGTGGGGTCCAGGGCGGTCTTGAACTCCTCCGGTAGCTTCTCGAAGCCGATGGTCGTGAACAGAATCCCGGCCGCGCTCGATGGATTGCAGTCGGAGTCCTGGCCGCAACGGGTCGCGATGATGATCGTCTCGTTCGGATCGCCCCGGCCATAAAGCAAGCCCATCACGATGTACGCGCCATTGATCTTGGCGTCGATGTTGAAGTCACCGTCCGGCCCCGAACAGGAGAACCGGCGGTATTGGGGGTTGAGCTGATACTTGCCGTCAATCAACTCCCACGTCTTGACCCAATCGTCGGGGTAGTGCTTGTAACATTTGAGCACATCACGGATGCACTGGTAGTATTGGCTATCCTTCGGAATGCACTGCAGGCCGGCCTCTACGATCTTGACCATGTCCTTCTCGAAGAACGCCGCGGCGTACATGCCGCCGACGAATTGGCCGCCATAGAGTCCATCGCCGTAGTTCATCAGGCGGCCGAATTTCTCGCCCAGCGCGATGACGACGTCCGGCATGCCCGGCGCGATCAGGCCGGCAAAGTCCGACTCGATCTGGTAATCGATATCGTCCGCGTGCTGGTTGTATCGGGGGTGCCCGGAATCCGGCGGCGCGATGCCGGCGCGGAGGTTGTCCCGCCCGGCCTGGTTGGCGTGCCAGAGAGGATACCCGCTATTGGCGAAGTCGATGCCCGCCTGGCGAATGGAGACGTCGAAACCGTAGAGCTCCAGGGTCCTGACAAACGTCATTTCGACGTAGAGGTCGTCCTGGCGAAACTGATTGACCAACTGAGGCTCCCAGGGCGGCATCTGATCTTCCGGCAGGATGACGCCCTTGTACTTGAACTCCGTGGGCGCCCCCCAGCCGACCCCGGCCATCTGGCCGATCCAGCCGGCCTTCATCTTGTTCACGTACTCATCGACGCCCATCCGATAGGCGCGCGACGATCCCACCCGCGCGTCCGCTACCTGTGAGCTCCTGCACCCACCCAGGCCGGCCAGACCAATAGCCGTAAGAATCAAAAGATGACTGCGACCCATGAGATACCTCCTTCGTTCTATGCCTGCCATCGGCGGCATCCGTCTTGACATGCGTGTGCCAAGCACCCTCTCAACCGTTCTATCAATCCACGCCCGCAGGGCGCAAGCGACATCTATTCTTATATCGCCGGCGTGGTTGAGAGTAAAGCAAAAAGGATGTAGAGTGACCCGCCGCGTGCGGCCCGCTTCTCACGGACAAGGGCAATCCTCACGGGCGCGGCTTCGGCGGCGTGGTGGGTCCGGCATTTACGCCTGCTTGACGGCCTGGAAGATCCGGACGGTGTTCTTGCCGGATTGCTTGGCGTGGTACAGGGCCTGGTCGGAGCGGCTGGTGATATCCTCCGGATTGGTGTCACCGCCGTACTGGCCGACCCCCACGCTGATCGACAGCGGGATCTGAATCCGTTGATAGATCACCGGGTAACGAGACACGGTTTCCACGATGCGCTCGCAGACGATTCGCGCCGCCTCGATCTCCGTGTTCGGCAGAATGATCGCGAATTCATCCCCGCCGTAACGAGCGGCCAGATCGACTTGGCGGATGCATTCCCGAATCCGCTGGCTGACCTCTTTGATCACCTTGTCGCCGGCCCGGTGGCCATGGGAGTCATTGATCTGCTTGAGGTTGTCGATGTCGGCCATGACTAAGGAGATGATCCCGCCATGCCGGCGGGAGCGCCACAGCTCCCGTTCGAGGCTCTCGTAGAACGTCTTGTGGTTCATCAGGCCCGTCAGACCATCCGTGGTCGCCTGCCGCTGGATCTTCTCGAACAGCCTGATGTTGCCGATGGACGCCCCGATGAGCTGCCCGAACAGCTCGATCAGTGCGATGTCCTCGCTGCCGAAGGAAGCGCCGGCCGTCTTGTCGGCTAGGTTCAGCACGCCGACCACCCGCTCGTGGCACACCAGGGGCACAATGGCACAGTTGGCCGTCTTGTAGTTCTCGGCATAGGTTCGCTGCGACCGCCGGATGACGGGCTTCGTGTGCGTGTCGATGTTGCCGGTCAGGATCAGGCTCTTGCTCTTGACCGCCATCACCATCGGCGACGGCGGATTCTGACTCACGGACACGATCTTATTGATGGGAAACGGATGGTTGTGTTTGACCAAGTGAAGGATGCCATTGGCCTCATCGAGCGCGTAGAATGATGCGAACCTCGACCCAACCACCAGCGGGATCTTCGTGACACACACGTCCGCGATGCGGTCGATGTCGAGGCAGTTGATCTGCCTTGCCAATGGAGTCACCTGCTCCAGCAGCGAGATTCTCGGCACCTCGGCCGGTGTGTCTTGATCGGGTCCCTTGCTATCGCGGATCATGGTCCAACAGAAACATCACCCCAATTGACTTTCGTTCTTCACACAAGCTCATAGCAGGGTTTCTATCGTCCATTCCAAGGGATCAAATTGGGAAAAAAGCGGCGGCCACGCCACGCGACCGGCGGCCCCCATCCGCCCCGCGCCCGATCGGCTGGACGCAACGACTGAGGGCACAAGGACTTATGGGGCCTTCGACAAAACGCCGAGCCGAGCGGCTCCGTGTCACACGATCGTTCTCATTCCCACTTCGCAGTTTTTTCACAAAAAAATACGCGAAAACCATTGACAGTCGGGCGATCGCGCTTTACGTTTTATAAAATGTAAAAGACGTTACGCGTGTTGGAGCCGTGACTGATGACCTTATGGTTGACAAGACAGTGGTTGATGCGGGGTTTCATCAATCACATGGGTCTGATCGCGGACGTGGCTAAGGATTGTCCGCATTAGCCGGACTTAGGAGCGGGAGAGCACACGTGCTCAGAGTATTCCAACGGCAGGGTCAGACCTCTCGACAAGGCGAAGGCGTTCGGTGTCGCCCGCGAAGTTATCGGTCTTGTCCCGCCTGCGTCACTGGGTCCGTCCGGCGTGTCGATTCTCGTCTGTCCTGCTATACCCGTAGTCGGCTGTCGTCATCGGTCATTGGGCCTTGAGACACATGGTAGCTCAGAGCGACTTCACAACCTGGCATAGGAGCGGCGTCGGCGTGCAGATTCCCGCGAAACGCTACCGGATCGGAGAGGTTGTCCGCGGCAGCCCGTTCTCGCGGCAGACGATTCACAACTACACTATTATGGGCCTCATTCGCGAGGCGGAATGGACCGAAGGCGGCCATCGACTCTACGATGAGACCGTGTTTGAGCGGCTGGCACGGATTGTCGAGCTCCGCAAGACCAAGAGCCTGGCACAAATCCGCCGTATCCTCAGGGAAGAGGAACACCCCGCAAAATCCGGGACAGGCTTTGATGGAGATACGACGGAGATGGCTCCCTAATCGCGCGGCCCCGTGTAGGTCAATGCCTGCGTTAGCATAGATAGATCGTCAGTAACTCGCCCTGTGAGAACTCACGGAAGGCCGAAAGGATCAAGGATGATGCGAACGGCTTTGATTGCAGACAACATCAGCGACGTCCTCGTTAAGATCATCCACTTCACACAGCTTCGCCGGCAGGTTCTCGATGAGAACTTGCACAATGCCGGTAATCCGGGGTTCACGCCCAAGGACATGCCCGTTCGGGAATTCGCCGAGGCGCTGAACGTTGCCGTTGCCGAGCATCTGCAGAATCGCCGGCTGCTTTTTCGTGACACCTCGAACATCAAGTTCGGTCCGAATAACACGATGGAAGCTTGGCCCGTAGCCGATCCGCACGCGCACGCCCTGCTTCAGACGAGTCGTGATGAGTACACGGAACTCCAGATCAACAGGCTTCTGGAGAACTGTCTGAACCGGCGCATCGCGGAAGAGCTGCTCCGGCAAAAGTGCGGCGTGCAAATCCCCGTCATCGACGGCGATCTCGGCAACTCGCTCGCGGGCCACGGTCCGCTAGGAGACCTGCCCGCCGATTGTGACACAGCGCAATAGAGACCCCGAATCCACCAACACTATGGCAAACCAAGCCCTCAATCTTCACGCGTTAGCCGATGCTGACCCATCGGCAGCCACGGTGCTCGCCGTCACCAGCGGCAAAGGTGGCGTCGGCAAGACGAACATCGCGGCCAACTTGGCGGTCTGCCTGGCCGCCGCGAATCGACGCGTGCTCCTGCTGGACGCCGACATGTCGCTGGGGAACCTTGACCTGGTGATGAACATCCACGGCAGATACAACATCTCGCATGTGATTAGCGGACGCAAGAGTATGGAGGAGATCATTCGGGACGGCCCCAAGGGATTGCGGGTCATCTGCGGAGCTTCGGGCCTGGATCGTCTGGTAGACATCACCGAGGGTGAGCAGCATCGGCTGCTGGAGCATCTGGGCCGATTGCAGCAGCAGACCGATACGATTCTGATCGACACCGCCGCCGGGATCTCCCGGTCCGTCATCGGCTTCTGCTTGGCGGCCGACCACGTTCTGGTCGTCACTACGCCGGAAGCGACGGCCATGGCCGATTCCTATGGGATGATCAAGGTCTTGGTCCGAAAAGGATACGGCGGCCCGATCAGTCTCGTCGTCAACATGGCCCGCAGCGCCGTCGAGGGCAAGCAGGTCTACCAGCGCATGGCCGAAGTCGCCCAGAGATTCCTCTGCACGAACGTGTACTACGCCGGGACTCTGCTCAAGGATGAGCGGTTGTGCGCCGCCGTGCGCTTGCGCACGCCGGTGGTCTTGGCCTACCCCAAATCCGAGATCAGCACGTCGCTGGCCGCTCTCGCCGCCCGCCTGGCCGGCACCAAGCGTTGCAACGGCAGCGACGACAGTTTCTTCCGGAGAGTGGTTCGATGGTTGAACTGACATTAAAGCCCGCGACCGGCAGGCCGATAATGAGATATAGGCGATTTTGTGTCAACCGCGGGGTTCCTTCGAAGAACGAAGTCAGGAAGACATGAGCAGCGTAAGGCGTCACGTAGTCAGGGATCGAAGTCGCAAGGCGTAATGGAGGCGACCTGTGAAGGCACAAGCAGCGAAGACGGACGACAAAATCAACATCGAGCAGGCTTGGGATCAGTTTCACAAGACGCGCAGCAGCCAGTGCCGCAACCTTCTGCTCGAGCATTACCGCGACCTGGTCCGGTACGCCGCCGAGAGACTTCACGCCAAGCTGCCCGATAAGGTCGAGCTGGACGACCTCATCAGTGCCGGCACCTTCGGCCTCATGGACGCGATCGATGCCTACGATCCGGCCCGGGGGGTGAAATTCGAGACGTATTGTGCGCCGCGCATCAAGGGATCGATCCTGGATGAGCTGCGCAGCATGGACTGGGTGCCCCGGCTCGTCCGCGCCAGGGCCCACCAATTGGCCAAGGCGACCCACGCCCTGGAGATGCACCTCGGCCGCAAACCCGATGAAAACGAACTGGCCCAAGCACTGGAAATGAACATGGACGAATTCGGCCGGCTGCAGCGGGATGCCAATGCCGCCAGTCTGGTCTCCCTGAACAACAAGTGCGGGGACGCCGAGGGCGAAAAGGACGTCTACGAGATCGACGTCATCAAAGACCACCGCAGTGAAGACCCCCTGCTCGAAGCCCAGAAACGCGACCTGAAGAACCTGCTGACCAAGGGTCTGACCCGCGCCGAACGCCTGATCATCGTCCTATATTATTACGAGGAGATGACGATGAAAGAAATCGGCGCGACGCTGGACCTGTCCGAATCCCGGGTCTCCCAAATGCACTCTTCCATCGTGGCACGCCTCAAGGCCCAGATGAACACCCGCAAGAAGGAGTTCGCCGTAGAGTAGCGATCCCCGCAGGGATCACAAGGGCTGGCGACTCCGTTATCCACCAGCCCTTGCTCATTTCCCAAGCGGTGTCGTGAGCTATGGTCTTGCGACGCTCCGCTCTACTCCGGGAGGTAGAAGAACCGGACTTCACTGAGCCCTGTAACCATCATGCCGCCCCAGGTACTGTTGATCGTCAGCTTGACGTACTTGGCCATCACCCCGCCGAAACTCACAAAGGTGTTCGGGGTATAGCCCGCCGCGCCGGGCGCTCAGGCAAATTCCGGCACGTCGTTCAACTGCACCCATGTTGTGCCGTCTACTGAGCTCGACTTCTGCCATTTTTGAGAGGCGGATCGTAATGGAAACTCGGGAAATCAAGGATTCTTGCAGTTTTGTTACGCCTTACACACGACGTGGGATGTGCCAAAACCCACCTTCAAGTGCCCTAATCCCTGAGAATACA
>JAPLMX010000133.1 GCA_026386805.1 Phycisphaerae bacterium
TTCGGCGGTTCTCCAACTCGTCGAAGTCCCTTCGTGTTCGTCCTTTTCTGTCCATGCGGACAGCCTACGAGAACGAAACGCTGGTGTCAATATATTATGCGAAAAATCTGTCACTATATTATGCGAAATTCAGTAGGGGCCTTCCTCATACCACCGGCTCTGCCGGTGGTTCTGATTCGTTCGTGATCCATCCGCAGGGCCGTTCAGTGTGTTTGCGTGGGTCAAAGGGGGTGCAGCGGGACAGGTGGTCCTCTCGCAAGGGAACGGGGTGAACTGGCTGACGGCGGCTGGTCCCAACGGGGCCTTGGCGGGGCACGGGCTGATATCCTCGGCCATCATTACGGATGGCGCGTGGCACCGGATCGGATTCGTCTGGGATGGGACGAACCGGATTCTCTACGTTGACGGCGTCGAAGCTGTCAGAGACGTGGTAGCCGGCTTGGCGGGCTCGACGGGTGGCCTGTACATCGGAGCCGGGATGAACCTGGTGCCGGGCACCTTCTGGTCCGGCATAATCGATGATGTGCGGATCTATGACCGGGTCGTGAAGCCGTAGCACTCGATACCCACTTGGCAGACACATAAGGGCTGGCGGCCAACGGAGCCGCCGGCCCCCCCCCTTCTTTATCACGTGGGCTGTTCGAACAGGCCCGGGACCTCGGCCGTGGGCTTCTTCTCACGCGGCTCCAGGCCGAGATGCTCGCAGGCCTGGCGGGTGATCTCTCGTCCGCGCTTGGTGCGTCGCACGAAGCCGATCTGCAGCAGGTACGGCTCGACCACGTCTTCGAGGGTGTCTCGCTCCTCGCCGAGCGTGGCGGCGAGGGCCTCGATGCCGGCTGGCCCGCCGTCGTAGACCGTCGCCAGGGCCCGCAGGAAGGACCGGTCCAGCTCGTCCAAGCCGAGCAAGTCAATCTGCTCCATTTTGAGGGCGTTGTCGACGATGTCCATGCTCAGGAGGCCCGAGCCTTTGACTTGGGCGTAGTCGCGGACCCGCTTGAGCAGCCGGTTGGCGACGCGCGGCGTGCCGCGGGACCGGGCGGCAATCAGTTCGAGAGTGCCTTCCTCGCAGACCAGCTTGAGCAACTGGGCGGACCGGCTGAGGATCTCCGTCAACTCGCCGGTCGTGTAGAACTCGAGATGATAGAGCATCCCGAACCGGCTGCGAAGAGGGGCGCTGAGCAATCCCGCGCGCGTCGTTGCCCCGATCAGCGTGAACCGCTTGAGGGGGAAGTTGATCGTCTTGGCGTGAAGGCCGCTATCGACCGTGAAATCGACCCGGAAATCCTCCATCGCCGGATAGATGAACTCCTCAACCGGCGTGCTGAGCCGGTGAATTTCGTCGATGAAGAGCACGTCGCCCATGTTGATGTTGGTGAGCATGCCCATGACGTCGCCCGCCTTGACCAAGGCGGGGCCGGACGAGGACCGAATCCTCGCTCCCATCTCGTTGGCGACGACGTTCGCCAGGGTGGTCTTGCCCAAGCCGGGGGGGCCGTAGAACAGCATGTGCTCCAGCGGCTCGCCCCTTTGCTTGGCCGCCGCGATGGCGATGGCCAGCTTTTCCTTTACGTTTTGCTGGCCGATGCATTCATTCAGGGACTTCGGACGCAAAGAGACGTTGAACGTCTCCTCGGCCTCGCTCAGTGATTGGGCGCTGATGACTCTTCCGATTGCCATGCCCGAAGTTTACCCATTTTCCGCAAGACTGCAAGATATGCGAAGTGTGATGTTTGAAGTGTGATTGTTGATTCTTAAATCAGAAATCACACTTCTCCCTTTTCGGTCAGGGCCAACGCAAAGTCCCGAAAGCGGGTCCGTCGGACGCGTCGCCGTCCTCGGCAACGGGTGGCAGCGTCAAGGCCGAAGGCCTTGGCGATGGTCTTACGCAGGGCAAAGCCGCCGTCGCCAAGCTGCGCTTGACGCTGCCACCCGGAAGTCAGACGACTTTCCGTTGGCCCTGCCTTTTCAGCGATTTGCGATGTACTTCTCGTACTCGGCGCGTGTGTCCACCAGCTCCAGTTGGCCGCCGGTCCAGGGGTTTTCGCCGGTGAAGTTGGCGGTGTTGTAGGCCTTGCTGTCGATTCGGCCGTCGGGGCCTTCGATACCCCAGGAATCGGTCTGATAGACCTTGGCTCCCTCGTTCTGGGCGACCCAGGCGCCCTGGCCGAGCGTCGTCTGGCTCCATATATGGCTGGTGTAATCCCGGCTGCGCTCGCCGTCCTTGACCGTGTTCATGTAGTGGTCAAACGCCCGGTTCGATTCGGCGATGGACTTCTGCAGGTTACGGTTCAGTTGCTGCTGCCGGACGGCCTGGTTCTGCAGCTCCTGGCCCATCCACTGCTGGTTCACCTGGACCGTCTTCTCCACCCGCAGGTACAGCGGCAGCCATTGTTCGTACTCGCCGTCCGGCGCCCAACTGCCTTGGACCGAGACTTGCCAGACGGGGCTTATAGACTTGATCGAGCACATGACACAGAACAGTCCGCGACAGGTTACGCCCGTCGGGACGTTACGGAGCTTCACCTGGATCAGACGGGCATCGACCTGAAAACCCTGGCCCTGCATCTGCTGAATCAACTGGCTCAGCTCGGGCACCGCCTGCAAAACAGGGCATTCGCCGATGACCTGCATGTCCCTGGTGCTCTTGCCGGACTCCAGCACGAGCTTCAGCGCCTGCGGCGGGGCTTGGTAGGGAGCGTTGATGACGCCGGGAACCGATCCCTGCGTCGGCATGATCGTCAGCCACAGGCTGCCCAGGCCGTGCGTCCTCTTCTGGGTGTCATTGACGACCGCATACTGAGCTCGCTGGCCCTCCAGAGCCCAACCCTCGGGAATCTGGAGCGACACGGACTGATCCGACAGTGCCGCAGGTTGCAGCGGGACTTGCTTTCCGGGCTCCTGCGCGGCTCGCTTGAGCATCGCGGCCAGAGAAAATGCCGGACCTGCCGCGGCCGGGGCCTGCTGGGCAGACGGCCGGCCCTCCTGTTGCACGGCGGCCACCCCTTGCGGGGCATACGCGAGGTTGGCCGCCACGGTCGTCAGCGTTGGGCGCAGCGCGTTCCACACCTTCACCTTCGCCAGCAGAAGGTAGACGCTGTTGGCATTTGAGGTATGGAAGAAGTAGCCGTGCCCGGCGCCTTTTTCACCCTCAGGCGTCGTCAACGTCAGGTTCGCCATCGTGCGCTCGCGCTCGGAAGTCGAGTTGACGCTGGTCGCCACCAGGTCCGGATACCTCGCACGCAGGGCGGCGATGCACTTGGCGGCCAGCACGACGGAGTCCTTGATCTGGTCGCTCACCGGGAACGTGATGAACAGGACGACCGCGTTTTCCTGCGGCTCCATGACGGTCACGCCGTAGGTGCTTGGGCCGAACATGTCGCCCTGGGCGACGTTCCATCCTTTCGGCTTGTAGAGCACGACCTTGCCGTCAGGGGATTGATACTTCTCCAGAGAAAGCGGGCCGGCCGGGGTTGGCGCTGCCGGGCGGTTTGGCTCCGGCGCCGCGACGGGCGCGGTCATGCTTTGTCCGCACCGGGGACAGACCTTCGCGTTGGCGTCCACCGGGGCACCGCACTTGGGGCAAGGGACCTTCTTCGGGACTTGAGATCTTGGCTTGGTCTGCGGTTTTTGCGCCGGCTGGACGTTCAGGGCGGCGAGCGTCGCGGTCACCTGCTGTCCACTCGTGCGGATGATTTGCCGCACGGGTCCTATCCCATCCGCATAGGAACTGATCGAGACTACCGACGGCTGGCCCGCCACGCCGTTCGTGATCGAATAGACCTTGATGCAATCGAAGGCGCCCGCCGGCGTCTCGATCCGCTCCTTGCCGATCGACTGGAAGGTCGTTGTCATGGACGCACCCGATTGACTGACGGCGGCCGTCCACGAATCGCCCTCCTGGTACGGCAGCTTGATCCGCACGACGGGCGGGTCGTACCGGAACTCCTGGCCCTGGACCTTCCCCAGGTACGTTTTGACCCCCTCGGGGTCCACGGCAATGTACTCCAGGCTCTTCTGCGGCCCCAGGGTCGTCTCGGCAATCGCGCAGCGTACCGTCCCCACGTCGGCAAATCCGACGATCTTCATCGTTGTTTGCACGCCGTTGGACATCGCGAAGGTCCACTGGTTTCCCTCCTTGAGCGGGAGGTAGTCCGCCGCCACCCCAATCGAACACAGGAGAATGGACAAGACTGTGGCAACGCCTATCGTGCGCATAACGCACTCCCTGTAAAGCAGCAGAGACTGGTCTTTCAAGTCGTATCAGACTGCCATCGGCATGATATGAGGGCGAATGGATGCCGGTCAAGGCAAACGCGTCAGTCATCTGCGTCAAGTCTCAGATTTTTCCAGATACTGTCATGTTTTGACAGTTTTCACTGAACACTATTGCGGAATGAACCGAATAACAGTATGATATGCCAAATACTGTCAGAATATGACAGTATCTGTAGAATAGTGGACTGAGAGATGAACAAGTTGACCGAACGGGTTCTGGGAACTATGCCTTGGTGCCAATTCACCGGCCAGGATGTGGCGACCCTGTTTCCCGGGAGTGAGAATCGAAGGTACGGCTTAGTCAAACGTGCGATTGCCGCCGGCGAGATCGTTCATATCCGAAGAGGATTGTATTGCCTTGCCTCCCGACACCAGCAGAAAAGCATGAACCTCTATGCCTTGGCTCAGCATGTGTACGGGCCATCCTACATCAGTCTGGAGTCAGCCCTTGGCTGGCACGGCTGGATTCCCGAGGCTGTCCATGCCATCACCAGTGCCTCCTTCAAGAAGTCAAAGGAGTTCAGGACTCCTCTTGGGATATTCAGCTACGATCGTGTTCCTCAAAGGGTGTTCTATACCGAGGTGGAACGGCTCGTTGACGCATCGGGAAACGTGTTCTTGATGGCGAGTCCTTTGAAAGCTTTGGCGGACTATGTCTACGTTCGAAAGAAAGACTGGACCGGGATTGAGCCGGTCGTTGGCAGTCTGCGCGTTGAGCCGGAGGAATTCGAGCAAGTCACCCGCGCCACTCTTGAAGCTCTGATCGGCAATTGCTCCCATTCCTGCGTGAGGAGATTCCTGGAAGGGCTCAGGAAGGATTTGCACCTATGAGCGTCAAGCTGATTCAGGATCGACTGGATTCCTACCACTGCCAATCGAGCATCGAAGAGGAACACGCGGTCAGGGAGATCACCCAGGAGGTGGCGTTGGCGGCTCTGGGCAGGACGGAGTTCTTCAAGCACGCCGTGTTTCAGGGGGGAACGTGTTTGCGTATTCTCTATGGTCTGAATCGCTTTTCGGAGGATCTGGACTTCCTCCTGAGGGAGGCGAACCGGGACTTTGAGTTGCAACCGCACCTCCATGCGGTTTCCGGCGAGTTCAAGGCCTATGGCTATGACGTTGAAATCGTCGATCGGTCGAAACCTGGCATCGCCGTCAGGAAAGCGTTCCTCAAGGAGGACTCTCTGGGAAAAGTCCTGCAATTGCGGCATGCGGACAAGTCAGGACCTCTCCGGAAGATTCGGATCAAATTCGAGGTCGATACCAATCCCCCGTTGGGCACCGGGATGGAAATCAAATACGTGGATTTTCCTTTCGTTTCCTCGGTTACGGTGCAGGACAAGCCCAGTCTGTTCGCAGGGAAACTCCATGCGCTGTTGTGCCGGGAATATGTCAAAGGCCGGGACTGGTATGATTTCTTGTGGTACACAAGTCAAGAGGTCCGGATCAACTACGGGTTTCTCTCCTCCGCCTTAAGACAGCCAGGTCCTTGGCAACATCAGGAGGTTCAGGTCGATCTGAAATGGTGCCTTGAGCATCTGGAAAGCAAAATCCGTTCGGTCCACTGGCCAGAAGCTCGGGAAGACATCCGAAGGTTCGTCAAAGCAGGCGAACAGCCCTCGTTGGAACTGTGGAGCACGGATTTGTTTCTGTCTCAACTGAGAAAGATCAAGGGCTGATCGTCAGACTTCGACGCCTTGTTTGAGGCGATAGACCAGCGGCACGAGCTCTTCCGCCGTCCGGATGTCAGGATGTTTCTTGCCGGCCAGCTCGACCAGCTCCATGGCTTCGTTGCGTTTCTCGCCCCAGGCGACCAGGACTTCAATCGCCTCGACCTGGAAAGCCTTGAACTGAGTTGCGACCCGCGCCGGCTCGGCACCGGCGGCGAACGTCTGAAGCTTGCCCTTGAGCTCGGCCACGGTCTGCTGGGCCATCCGCCGCCCAATCCCGGGCAGCGTCATCAGCATCTTCTCGTCGCCGTTTTCGACGGCGGCGGCAATCGTCGCAATCGGCATGTTCAATGCCTTCAGCCCTTTCTTGATGCCCATGCCTTTGACGCTGATGAACGTGGTGAAGAACTCTCGCTCGGTGGGGCTCAGAAAGCCGACCAACCGGGGGATGAGATTGCCGCCGCCCAGGCTACCCTCGTAGTATTCCATCGTGCACAGCGAGATATCGGAACCGATCAGTCCTGACAGTGCGCTGACGCAATAGCCGGGCAGCATGATTTCATACGTGATCGCGCCGACCTGTATCAGAGCGGTCTCGGTATTCAGTTTGACAAGTTTTCCTTCAATCCCTGCAATCATAGGCTCTCACAGTGTAGGATGGGCTTTCTATCCCATGCGGATGGTTTGCCACAGATGCGGAAGAGCCGCATGGGCTAAAGCCCATCCTACGCATCGCAATCATACTCACAGAACCAAATCTCAGTATGCGCTGTGGCCGGTGTGCGTGTCAATGATATGAGTCATGGTCGTCGCGCAGCACAGGGCGGCGGCGATGGCGTCGGCGACGTCCGGCGGCTCGGGCAATTGCGGCAGGGCTAAGAGCGTCTGGATCGTCCGCTGGACCTGCTCCTTGGAGGCTCGGCCGTTGCCAGTCAGGGATTTCTTGATGCGGGTGGCGCTGAAACTCTTCACCTCGACGCCGGCGGCCGCCATTTTCTGGAGGATCACGCCGCGCGCGTGGCCCATCAGGATCGCCGTGCGCGGGTGGGCGTAGTGGGAGTACAATTCCTCCACGGCCACGACCTGGGGCATGAATTTATCCAGGATCGTCTGGATATCCTCGGCGATCTGGTTGAGCCGGGTCGCCAGAGGCAGCCCTGGCCGGATACGGATGACGCCCGCCTCGACCAGGACCTCGGAGTTCCCATCGACCTCGAGGCAGGCATAGCCACAGAGATGCAGACCCGGGTCAATGCCGAGGATTCTCACTTCGACCTCCACTGCGTGCCCTGGGGACCATCTTCGAGGACGATGCCGGCCTCATCGAGCTTCGCCCGAATCGCGTCGGCCCGGGCGAAGTCCTTGGCCTTGCGGGCCTCCGCCCGCTGGGCGATGAGAATCCCGACCAGCTTGTCGAGTGCCTTTTCATCAACTCCGCCGGCCTGGGCGGACTCCTCGGTCACGATGCCCAGGACATCGCCGCCGAGCTTGGTGAACATCTCGTTGACGGCGGCCAGGGTCTCTCTCGCCGTTTTCTTGTTTTCGAGCAGACTGTTGGTCAGGCGCACAAGGTCAAAGAGCACGGAAAGTGCAACCGACGTGTTGAGGTCATCGTTCATCGCCTCTTCGAACTTGGTCTTGGCCTCCTCAAGCTGCTTGAGAATCGTGTCGCGGGCATCCTGCCCGCGATTCGAGGGCGGGACGCCCTCGACACGGGGCTCGCCCTGCGGCACTGCAGCGAGCTGCTTGCGCAGGCTCCGGACCGCTTCGCTGATCTTCTGATAGCCGCTATGGGCGGCGAACAGGCCGGCGTCGGAGAAATCCAGTGGGCTGCGGTAGTGGCTGCTGAGAACGAGCTGCCGGACCGCCAGCGGCTCGTAGGCCCTGGACAGCTTCTCATGGGTTCCGGCGAAGGCTTCCTTGAGCGTGATGAAGTTGCCCAGGCTCTTGCCCATCTTCTGGCCGTCCACGGTGACCATGTTGTTGTGCACCCAGGTGCGGACGAACTGCACGCCGTGGGCCGCCTCGGATTGGGCGATCTCACACTCATGGTGCGGGAACTTGTTCTCCATGCCGCCGCCGTGGATGTCGAAGGGCTGGCCCAGGTATTTCGTGCTCATGGCCGAGCATTCCAGGTGCCAGCAGGGGTAGCCCATGCCCCAGGGGCTGGGCCACTGCATAATATGGTTCGGCTCCGCTTTTTTCCAAACGGCGAAATCGGCAGGATTCCTCTTCTCCGGCGAGACCTCGACGCGGGCGCCGGCCAGCATCTCTTCCACGTTCCGGCCGGAGAGCTTGCCGTAGTCCGGGAACCTCGAGACGTCGAAATAGACCGAGCCGTTGACCTCGTATGCGAAGCCCTTCTCCAACAGGATCTTGACCAGCTCGATCTGCTCGATGATATGGCCGCTGGCGCGCGGACTAATGTCGGGCCGGACGCAGTTGAGCTTGTCCATATCCTCGAAGTAGCTGCGGGTGTAATACTCGGCCAGCTCCATCGGGTGCTTGCGTTCCTTGCGAGCGGCCTTGGCGATCTTGTCCTCGCCGGCATCGGCATCGTCCGTCAAATGCCCGACATCGGTGATGTTTTGTACGTAGGTGACGCGGTAGCCGAGATAGCGCAGATAGCGCACGAGCACGTCGAAGCTGACATAGCTCTTGGCGTGCCCCAGATGGGCATGGCCATAGACCGTCGGCCCGCAGACATAAATCCCGACCCGGTCTTCCAACAGCGGTCTGAACTCTTCTGTTCGTCTCGTCAGACTATTGTACAATTGCAGATCCATACGATCTTTTTCTACACCTTTCTGATGGCTGCGGTTCGTCCGGCTACTGATCCGAGGAAAGCAAGCCCTTGGCCGTCAAGTAATCCCGGACCTTCTGGATGAATATCCCGGCCTCTTCCATCACCCGTGTTGCCGCCGGCTCGTCGAGCGGGATCAATTCACCATAGTCCGCCTGTTGCCGGCGTTCGAACGCCATGTGAAGCGACCGGGACAATTCTCTCGGAAGGTCGCCAGGCTTCACGAACTCGCGGTCGAACAGAGAAATCGTCCCGCTGTGCTTCGAGGAGCCGAGCCCTTTAGTCGCGAGGACGGCGAGTACGGCATAGAACATGGCATAGTAGGCCCGATTGACCGCACCCCGGCCAGCGTGTTCAGCCATGAGAATGCGGGCTTCGCGAAGCGTCTCTCCGGCTTGCTGCATTCTCAGGCTGACAAGCTCTTTGAGCCGCGCGTCGATCATAGCCGGACACCTTCCTTTTCGATCTGGCGGATGATTGGGCTGACGCCCAGGGGACCGCGTTCCAACTGCTCGACGGTGGCGACAAAGGTCGAGAGCACCACATCGTTCTCAAATCCGACTTCCCAAGCGACCTCCGAAATCTTCTCGCGAAGGTCGGTATCGATATGGTCCACCACGAGGAAGATGTCGAGATCCGAACCCGCGGTTGCATCCCCTCTGGCCCGGGAGCCGAACACACAGAACTGAAGAACCGGCACCACGGCAGCGGCGCGCCGTTTGAATTCGAGAGCCGTTTGTCGGTCGCATAGTGCTATCATGGATATCTTTTACCGATGAAATCGACGGCCGTCAATCGTCGGGGCAGGCTGCGTTTGACTCCCGCATCCGCGGTTCTACGTGAGCGCGCCGGCTATAATGTCCGGCGGGGTTTCTTGCGGAGCAGGGCGATGGCCGTGGCGGACATGGCTTCGCCGGCGCCGATTTCGCCGAGACCCTCGTTGGTCTTGGCCTTGACGTTGACGGCGGCGAAATCCATGCCGAGCAGGCCCGCGATGCACCGGCGGATCTGGCCCTTCATCGGCCCGAGCTTCGGGACCTCCGTGTGGATCGTCACGTCCACGTTGACCACTTCCCACTGTTTCTTTTCAAGCTGCTCTCTGACCGTGTAGAGGAACACTTTGCTGTCGGCGTCCTTCCACTGCATGTCCGTGTCGGGAAACAGCGTTCCGATATCGCCCAGGCCGGCGGCCCCGAGCAGGGCGTCGACGACCGCGTGCAGGACCACGTCGCCGTCGCTATGGCCGAGCAGGCCCGCCGGGAAGGGGATGTGGACCCCGCCCAGCATGAGCTTGCGGCCCTCGACGATCCGGTGGATGTCGGTGCCGATCCCGACCCGGAATTCCGGTGGTTTCGGTTCTTCGATCACAACTGCCCCTTCGTACTGGGAATGTCCGTCCCGACGATCTTGACCGCCGTCGCCAGCGCCTGGCCCAGGGCCTTGAAAATCGCCTCGGCGACGTGGTGGCTGTTCGAGCCGTAGGGGACGTTCACGTGCAGATTGAACTTGCCGCTGTTGGAGAACGCCCGCAGGAATTCCTCGATACACTCGACGTCGAAATCGCCGATCTTGTCCGAGCGGTACTCGACGTTGTAGACGCACGCCGGCCGGCCGGAGAGGTCCAGCGAGACGTTCGCCAGGGCGTCCTCCATCGGCACCGAGCTGTAGCCGTAGCGGGCGATGCCCTTTTTGTCGGCCAGCGCCTTGAGCAGGCAATCGCCTAAGCACAGGCCGATATCCTCCGTCGTGTGGTGCGGGTCGATATGCAGGTCGCCCTTGGCCTTGACCACAAGGTCCATCCTGCCGTGCTTGCTCAGATGGGTGAGCATGTGGTCGAGAAAGCCTGCGCCCGTGTCGATCTCATATTGCCCCACGCCATCGAGGCAGAGCTCGCACGTGATGTCGGTTTCCTTCGTCTGCCGGTGAATATTCGCCGTTCGGCTTGTCATAGTCTTGCTTTCTTTCAGCTTTATGCGACCTTGAGTACGCCACGCATGAATTCGGCGGCCAGTTGAGCGTTCTTCTCCGCGAATTCGATGCCGACCGTCTGGCCATCGACGACGGGCAGAGGATGGCACAACTCGTAGCCCATGTAGCCGCTGTAACCGATCTGTTTCATCGCGCGGATGAAGTGCGGGTACGCCTCGTTTTCGTGGTCATTGACGATAGACCCGTCGTCGGCACGCTCGAACTCGCCGCCGAAGTGCGACAGGGCCTGGAATGCGCCGAGTTCGCTCGTCGCCGTATGGATGCCCTCCGGACTCTTGTCCAAAAGCAGCGGCAGGTCGAGACATGCTTTCAGACGCGGAGAGTTGACCTCTTGAATCATGCGAAGCACGTCTTTGTAGCTCTTGACGAGGGGAGCATGATTCTGCAACGCCAGGGTGACACCATAATCCGCCGCATAGCGGCTGCACTCGGCGAGGGCGTCTCGGCATCGGTCCCAGTCGTCCTTCTCGTTGGCGGGTGGATGAGAGTGATTCCAGATATCGCGGGCGACGGTGTACGAGGCGAGTTGCGGATGCTTCGTGACGCCCGGCCAGGCGAAGAAGGCGCGGACCGCCGGCGCGCCGAAGTCCGAGGCCATCCGGATCAGCTCCCGCATGTAGACGATCTGGGCTTCCCGATGCTCGCAGATGGGACTGCTGAAATCGTTATTGCCCGCCACGGCGTAGATCTCGATGCCCTCGCCGTCGGCCCTCGAGCGCAACTGTTTGCATCGCTTCGTTGGCCAGTCGTTCGGGTTGCCGTGGGGGCGTTTGCCGTCGATCTCGACGCCGTCGTAACCGTACTGCTTGGCCTTTTGGATCACCTGTTCCAGGGTGAGCCCCTTACCTTGGTACCAGACCCCCAGGAACGTGATACTGTACAGACCCACTTTGATGCCGGGCTTGCCGGCCTGGGGCTTGGGCTGTGCCTGAGCGGAGTCCGCGGCGGTCCCGATCAGTCCCGCTGCCGTCAATGCCGCTGCGCCGACGAACTGCCTGCGATTGATGCCTTGGTTGCTCATGATCTGTCTCCACCTGACGATACGATTTCCTTCAGGGCGGAAATCAGTTTCTCGTTCTGCTCCTCTGTGCCGACGCTGATGCGCAGCTTGTCCTGGATTCTCGGGTCATCCCAGTACCGTACGAAGATATTCCGCTGCTCCAGTTGCTTGTGGATGCGTGCGGCCGAGCCGTTTCTCACCTGGGCGAAGACGAAATTCGAGTGGCTGTCGGGGACTGTCAAGCCCAAAGATCGCAACTGCTCCGTCAGAGCCGTTCTCTCCTTCTTAATCTTCTCCACGTTCTGGCGAAAGTACGCCTGGTCCTCGATCGCGGCGGTTGCCAGGGCAATCGCGACGGCATCGATGTTGTAGGAGTCCTTGACCTTGACCAGACCGTCGATCAGGTCCTTCTGGGCGATGGCGTACCCGAATCGCAGTCCGGCCAGAGAATATCCTTTGCTCAACGTCCGCAGCACGATGACATTGTCGAAATCCTTGACCAACGCGGTGCAGTTCTGCTCCGCAAAATCCACGTAGGCCTCGTCGATGAGCAGAACGCCAGTCAGCCGGTCGGCCAGGGCGGCGATTTCTTCCATGGGGACAGAGCTGCCCGTCGGGGCATTCGGATTGCAGACGATGGTCAACGCCGCCCCGGTCGTCGCCAGTCCGGCCGGCAGATCGAACTCTTCGCCGAAGGGGATCTCGATGGCTTCGCAATTCTGAAGTCGCGCGAGGACTGGGTACAGCGAATACGTGGGTATGGGGTAAGCAAGCGGGTGTCCTTCGTCGCAGAAGGCTCGGATCGCGATGGAGAGCAGATCGTCGCCCCCGTTGCAGCATAGGATGTTCTCGGGCTTGACACCATTGAGTGCAGCCGCCGCCTCGCGAAAGGCGTTTCCCAGCGGGTCGGGATACCGCCGAAGCTGTTCCGGCTTGATCTCGGCCAGCGTCTTCATCACCAGCGGCGACGGCGGATACGGGTTCTCATTCGTATTGAGTTTAACCACCTCCGCCGCCTTCGGCTGAAAACCCGGCGTGTACCCTTCGGTCCGTTCCACGTTGTCGCGAAAATAACCCATTGCACGATTCCACGTAGAGACGCAGCATCTTGCGTCTCCAACCCAAACAGAAAGTCGCCATTATACGGCGCTCGCAGCTCAAAGAAAAGGGGAGTCTCGCAGAGGATCACCCAAACACCTGAGGCAAAACATACAATGTGTACAGGCCGGCAACACCCCGCGTTACTTCACATTCTCCAGCCGCAGAAAATGCACATGCCCCGATTTGTCCCCCGCCACGATCGTACGCCCGTCCGGAGCAACCGCACAACAATGAATGACGCTGTCACCACAGAAGCTCGCCACGACTTGCCCGCTCAACAGATCCCAGACCTTCAGCGTCTGGTCCTCGGAGCCCGAGACCGCATAGCGTCCGTCGCCCGTCACTGCCACCGCCCACACCCAGCCCTCATGGCCGTGCAGCGTATGAATGGCCTTGCCTGACGCCAGTTCCCAGACCTTCAGGGTCCGGTCCTCGGAGCCCGAGACCGCATAGCGCCCGTCGCGCGTCACCGCCACCGCCCACACCGCGCTCTCATGCCCACGCAGGGTGCGAACGACCTTGCCGGAGGCCAAGTCCCAGACCTTCAGCGTTTCCTCGTCCGAGCCCGAGACCGCGTGGCGTCCATCGCCGGTCACCGCTGCCGCATTCACCTCGCGCTCATGGCCGCGCAAGATACGAACGGCCTTGCCCGACGCCAGTTCCCAGACCCTCAGCGTCTGGTCATCCGAGCCGGAGACCGCAAAGCGTCCGTCGTCCGTCACCGCTGCCGCATTCACCCCGCCCTCGTGGCCGCGCAGGGTACGTACCACCTTGCCCGAGGCCAAGTCCCAGACCTTCAGCGTCTGGTCCCCAGAGGCGGAGACCGCAAAGCGTCCGTCGCCCGTCACCGCTGCCGCCCACACCCCGCCCTCATGGCCGCGCAGGGTACGCACCACCTTGCCTGAGGCCAAGTCCCAGACCTTCAGCGTCTGGTCCCCGGAGGCGGAGACCGCACATCGGCCATCGTGCGTGACCGCCGCGCCCCTCACCCAATCCTCGTGGCCGCGCAGGGTGTGAACGACCTTGCTCGGCGCCAGGTCCCAGACCTTCAGCGTCCTGTCCTCCGAGCCCGAGACCGCGTAGCGTCCATCGCCCGTCACCGCCACCGCAATCACAGACGACTCATGGCCGCGCAGGGTCGCCACCGCCTTGCCCGTGGCTAGGTCCCAGACCTTCAGCGTCTGGTCATCCGAGCCGGAGACCGCAAAGCGTCCATCGCCCGTCACGGCTGCCGCCCTCACCGAGCCCTCATGGCCGCGCAGGGTATGAACCGCCTTGCCTGAGGCCAGGTCCCAGACCTTCAGCGTCCGGTCATCCGAGCCGGAGACCGCAAAGCGTCCATCGCCCGTCACCGCCACCGCCCACACCCTGTTCTCATGGCCGCGCAGGGTATGAACCGCCTTGCCCGAGGCCAGGTCCCAGACCTTCAGCGTCTGGTCCCCAGAGGCGGAGACCGCAAAGCGTCCGTCGCCCGTCACCGCTGCCGCCCACACCTCGCCCTCATGGCCGCGCAAGGTATGAACCACCTTGCCCGAGGCCAGGTCCCAGACCGTCAGCGTACGGCCGCGCGAGCCGGAGACTGCATAGCGTGCGTCACCCGTCACCGCTGCCGCCAGCACCCCGCCCTCATGGTCGTGCAGGGTATGAACGGCCTTGCCCAAGGCCAAGTCCCAGACCTTCAGCGTGTCGTCGTCCGCACCGGAGACCGCATATCGGCCGTCGGGCGTCACCGCCACGGCACGCACCCATTCCTCATGACCACGCAACGTGCGCAGCAATGGGCCGCCAGGCGGCGTGAGGCTCGCCGCCAGAGGTCTGAGCCACGGCGACCACTCGCTGGTCCCCACGGTGGTGCGCAGCGCCTTGACTCTACTCCCTTTCTGCGACAGGAGCCGGCCGACCAGTTGGCTCGGCAGATGGGAATGGTCTTCCGCCAGTGTATGGCTCGACAGGCGTATCGCACCCTGGACCAGCCGGGCCTGTGAATCATCGCCCGCAAAATCATAGTCCGCGATCAGGCCATTTGCGTCGGTGACTTCCAGCTTCTTGCGAAGCCAGCGGTAATCGAACAGCAGCTTGCTCAAGTCCGCACTTCTCCCGGCCTCACGAAGATGGTGCGCCAGATGCTGGTAGAAGTACCCGTCATCGGGGCCGGTGGGCCACCCGCCGGGACATCGCTTGCGATATGCGTCAAGCAGTGTTCGGTGCCGCATCCTGGGTTCCCCGATGAGCTTGGTCGCGAAGTCGTACAGGAGGTCGTGGAGGGATATGCGTCGGTCAATCGCCTTGCCCGGTTTGGCGGTGGTTTGACTCAGCCGGATGAGAGAACGCTCGGCAAGGTTGATGAGGAGGTCGGTAGTGTCGAGGTCGCTCAAGTTGCCGGTGTGAGACCAGAGGGTGGCGACGGCGGCCTCGGGCACGGGATTGTCTCTGACAAAGACGGCTAACTCGGCGAAGCGCCGCTGTTCATCCGGCGGCAAGACATCCACGCTCACCTGCATTGTCCGCCAGATGCTTCGGTGTCGCTCGTCGATGGCTTGGCGGTCCGCGATACGCTCAAGGTCGGCTGCACGGAGACGTTCAAGGACAACGGTCCAGTCGCCGCTGAGTTTCTTGACCATGCCGCCGCACAGGGCCACGCCCAGCGGCAGGTACTCGCACTCTTTCACGACTTCAAGGGCCTGGGGTGGCAGAGCCGAAGGCTCCGCGCCGACGGCATCGGCCAGCAGTTGCAGGGCTTGCTCCTCTGTCAGGAGGGATACGGGCACGCTGGGGCCGCCCATCGTGTGGAGAATGCCGGCATCGCGCGTCGTGACCAGTGTCCGGCAACGCGGGCCGAGCACATTGAAGGCTTGGGTGTCGCTGGCGCTCCAGACGTCATCGAGGACCAGCAGCACCGCTTTTTGCGTGAGCAGTCGCCGCAGCACGCCCTGGCCCTGGGGCTCGCTGTCGAAGTGTTCTTTGTTACCGAAGTGGCGGGCGACATCGTGCTGGAGTCTCACGAGATCGGGCTGCTGGCCGACGGTAAGCCAGATAATGCCATCGGGATAGGAGCGGCGGACCTCGCGGTCGCGGGCAATCGCGACGGCCAGCACGGACTTACCGATGCCGCCCATGCCGTGCATGCCCACACGTGCGTCTGCGCCGGTGATGACCACCGGCTTCTTCAGGTCCGCCAGCAGGGCGTCCTTCACTTGACGGAGCAGGTCAGGGCGGGCCAGGAAATGAGGCGGCAGGCTGGGCACACCGAACAGCATGGCCAGTGGCGGCTCGGGCCGGCGGAGGTTCTCAACGAGCTTGGCAAGCTGGACGCGGTATTGGGCGTTGTCGCGGAAGTCGTCGCATTGGAGTGAGCTCAGCTTGCCCGGGAGGTGCGTGTAGTCGCCTTTGCGGAGGATGGGGATGATGGGCTTGTCCAGCTCCAGTGCCCATTGCCATTCCTGGCGGACGGACTCGGAGACGGCGGCCTTGGGTCCGACGACCAGGATGAGCCGGTCGTGCGAGCAAATGGCGTCCCTGATCTCTTGCCGGAACGGGAGCCGACGCGTCCGCAGGGAGGCCCGGTCCCACCAGACCTCAAAACCGGCACGGGTCAGGTCCTTGTGGAGCCGCTTTACGAACGGCTCGTCATCCTCCCGCGCGTAGCTGATGAAAACGCTCTGCGACATAGCTCTCATCGGTCTTCCTCATGAGACTGCCACCAGCACCATTATAGGCTGCTGCACTGGTTGCGTCAACGACCATCGAGCCGGCGATTGGAGTTGGTCTTGAGGAAGGCGGTGCTATTTCTGGCAGTAGTCGATGATGCGGGCGATCTCGCTGCGGAGGTCCTTGCGGTGGACGATCATGTCGACGAAGCCGTGCTCGAGCATGAATTCGGAGGTTTGGAAGCCGTCGGGCAGCTCGACTTTGATCGTCTCGGCGATGGTGCGCGCGCCGGCGAAGCCGATGACGGCCCCCGGCTCGGCGATGATCACGTCCCCGAGCATGGCGAAGCTCGCGGTGACGCCGCCCGTGGTCGGATCGGTCAGGATGGAGATGAACAGGCCTTTGGTCTCGTCGAATCGTGCCAACGCGGCGGAGGTCTTGGCCATTTGACTGAGCGAGACGACGCCCTCGTGCATGCGGGCCCCGCCGGAACAGATGACAACGACTAAGGGTAGCGACTGTTCTATGGCTTCGTCCACGGCGACGCAGAACTTCTCGCCGACGACCGCCCCCATGGAGCCCATGAGGAAATTCGGCTCCATGACGCAGAGGATGACGCCCCGGCCCTTGATGAAAGCCTTGCCGATGAGCATGGCCTCTTTCAGGCCGGTTTTCTTCTGGTCGGCCTTGATCCGCTGCTTGTACGTTGTGCCGCGATACTTGAAGCCCAGCGGGTCGTCGGTGGTCAAGTTCTCGAGAACTTCCTGGAACGAGCCCTCGTCCGCGACCTGCTGGATGCGGGTCCAGGCCCCAATCCGGAAATGATGGTCGCACTCCGGGCAGACGTTCAGGTTCTTCTCGACCGCGCTGCTGTAGAGCATGTGCTCGCAACTGGGGCACTTCATCCAGAGCCCCTCGGGCATCTCCTTACGCGGCCGGAGCGAAAAACCGTTCCAGTTGGTTTTCTTCTGTGTCATTAGCATAAGTATACCACAAGAGCCGGGGGGCTGTCACGCGGGTCTTCGCTTGCAGGCGGCCCGGATGGCGCCGATGGCGGCGCTCCGGTCGGGTTGTCCGAAGATGGCGTTGCCCGCCACGAGGGTGTCGGCGCCGTAGGAGACGACAAGTGGCGCCGTTTCGCTGTCGATGCCCCCATCGACCTCGATCCGCACCTCCGGCCCGACGATTTTGCGTATGGCAATGACCTTCCGGGCGGCCTCGTCGATGAACACCTGGCCTCCAAACCCCGGATGGACTGTCATGACGAGCACCATGTCGCACAAGGGCGCCACTTTTCCTATCGACTCCACGGGCGTTTCCGGGTTCAGCGTGATCCCGGCGGTGCAGCCCAGATTGTGTATCCGCCGCACCATTTCGGCGGGATTGTCCGTTGCTTCGATGTGGAACGTGATATTATCAGCCCCGGCCTTGGCGAACGATTCCGCATAGCGGGCCGGCTCGCTGATCATCAGGTGGGTATCGAAGAGCAGATCGCTATGTTTGCGGAGCTTGGCGATGACGGGGGGGCCAATGGTGATATTGGGGACGAAATGGCCGTCCATGACGTCGAGATGGATCATCTTGACGCCGGCGGAGGCCACGACGGCAATCTCATCAGCCAGCCGGGCGAAATCCGCACTGAGGATGGAGGGGACGATCTCGATCGTCCCGGGGCTTGGCAATCCCCTCGTCATGAAGCCTTCCCCCACAAGCGAAGTGTGATGGTTGATTTATGATCTTTGATTTATGAATCAACCATCAACCATCAACCATCACACTTCAAACTTCTTACTTCTCATCGAGGATTTCGATGGCCTTGAATTTCTTGCCTTCGAGGAACTCCAGGGAAGCACCGCCGCCGGTCGAGATGTGGCTGATCTTGTCCTGCAGGCCGAGCTGCTCGATCGCACTGGCGCTGTCGCCGCCACCGACGACGCTCTTGGCGCCCCGCTCGGTCGCCGTGGCGACGGCTTGCGCGACTGCCTTGGTTCCCTGATCGAACGGCGGGATCTCGAAGACGCCCATCGGTCCGTTCCAGACGATGGTCTTGGCGTTGACGATCTTCTCGGCATACTCCTTGGCCGCCATGGGACCGATGTCCACCGCCTGCCAGGTCGGATCGATGTCGCCCACGGCGATTCGATACTCCGCGCCGGCCTCGAGCTTGCGGACCACGACGTGGTCGGGAGGCAGCATGACTTCGCAATTGGCCTCCGCCGCCTGATCCAGCAACTGAATGGCCTTGTCCATGAAATCGTCTTCGCAAAGGCTATTGCCGATGGCTTTGCCCCGGGCCTTGAGGAACGTGTAGGCCATCGCGCCGCCGATGATGATGCGGTTGACCTTCGGGATCAGGTTCTCGATGACGCCGAGCTTGTCGGAGACCTTGGCGCCGCCGAGGATGGCCACGAACGGCCGCTGTGGGTTCTTGACGGTGTCGCCGAGGAACTTGAGCTCCTTCTCGATCAGGAACCCGATCGCGCGGGGCTTGCCTTCCATGACCGTCGGAACGGTGTACATGGAGGCGTTGTCGCGATGGGCGGTGCCGAAGGCGTCATCGACGTAGATGTCGGCCATCGACGCGAGTTCCTTGGCGAACTTGTCCTTCGCCTGGCGGAGCTGGGCGTCCTCTTTGGCGGCCTTGTCCTTGATGACCTCTTCCTTGTAGAACCGCAGGTTCTCCAGCAGCAGGACGTTGCCGCTCTTGAGGGCCTTGGCTTTCGCCTTGGCGTCCGGCCCGACGCAGTCGTTGGCGAAAACCACCTTCTTGCCGAGCAGTTCCGAGAGCCTCTGGGCCACCGGCTTGAGCGTGTAGGCGTCGTCCCGCGCGCCCTCGGGGCGTCCCAGGTGACTCATGAGAATCAGGGCGCCGCCGCGATCGAGCACGTTCTTGATCGTCGGCAGGGCCTTGACGATCCGGTCATCGCTGGTGATCTTGCCGTCGTCGTCCTGCGGCACGTTGAAATCGACGCGCATCAGGACCTTCTTACCCTTGACGTCAATATCCGCAACTGTCTTCTTGGCCATAACGAACCCCTGGAATTCAATGTGATGTTTGAAGTGTGAAGTTTGATTGCTGATTCCTAAATCAAAAATCACAAATCAAAAATCAAACTTCTCAAATCGTAGATTACTTCAGCTTGGCGATCCTTTCGATCAGGTCCATGCTCCGGCAGGAATAGCCCCACTCGTTGTCATACCACATGGTGACTTTGACCATGTCGCCGTCGAGCACGATCGTGTTGTTGGAGTCGAAAATCGAGCTGGCCGGATTGCCGATGATGTCCGAGGAGACGATGGGATCGGTCACGTACTCAATAATGCCCTTCATGGAACCTTCGGCGGCTTCTTTCATGATGCCGTTGATCTCGTTCTTGCTCGTCTTGCGGGCGGCCAGGAACGTCAGGTCCGTGATCGAGCCGTCGGGCACCGGGACGCGCAGGGCGTAGCCGTCCAGTTTGCCCTTGAGGGCCGGGATGACTTCGCCCAGGGCCTTGGCGGCGCCGGTGGTCGAGGGGATGGTGCTCAAGGCCGCCGCGCGGCCGCGACGCTTATCCTTGTAGGGCATGTCCAGGATCGCCTGGTCGTTCGTATAGGCGTGAACGGTGGTCATCAGGCCCTTGACGATCCCGATCTTCTCATGCAGGACCTTGCAGGCCGGGGCCAGGGAGTTCGTGGTGCACGAGGCGTTCGAGATGCACTTCATCGACGCTTTCAACTCGCTGTCGTTGACGCCCAGAACGATGGTGGCATCCGGCTTGTCCTTGGCCGGGGCGGACAGCAGCACGCGCTTGGCGCCGGCGATCAGGTGCGTATCGTAGCCGGCCTTGCCATCGGCGGCGCGGGAGGTGAACTTGCCGGTGGATTCCAGCACGACGTCCACGCCCATCTTGCCCCACGGCAGCTTGGCCGGGTCCTTCTCACCGAGGATCGGAATCTCTTTGCCGTTGATGACGAGGGCGGTTCCCTTGACTTCGACCTTGCCGTCGAACTTGCCCTGGGTCGAGTCATATTTGAACATGTAGGCCAGCATATCGGCGTCGAACAGATCGTTGATGGCCATGATCTGGAACTTGTCGGGCTTCTCCGCCATCGCGCGAACGACGAGCCGGCCGATGCGGCCGAAACCGTTAACTCCAACCTTTGTTGCCATGAAGTACTCTCCTAAACACCTGCGGTTATCATTCCGCCCTCTGCGGTGAGGGACCCCAAACGCGATCTTTGGCGTTTAGGAACCCAGACACCTCCCCGAACAGGAGCGTGCGAAAAACGAAGTGATTACTTTAGTAGCCTCCCCCACCCCTGTCAATAGCTAATTCGCCGCGTTGGCCGACGGGGGTGCGGTCGGCATACGGTGGCGGATACGCGAGCCATGATGTCCGCCTGCAGATCGGAAATTGGCTTTGTTTCGCACGTCTGTCCCACTTCAAACTCGCTTCGTTCGAATTGGCTTTGTTTCGCACGATAGGCATAGGATGGGGATGGTGGAATAGGGGGGTATCCCGGCCACCGAGAATTGGGTTTGTTTCGCACAATCGACTCCCCGTAGGTTGGGCGTCCCGCCCGACGCCTTCCGTGTAGGGCGGGGGCTTGCCCCGCCAATTCCTCCCCGCATCGACTTGGACGCCGGGACAAATTGCGTTTCCGTTAACCACCGGCTCTGCCGGTGAGCATTCACAAGGCTCTGCCGTTTCGTGCGTGTTTTTGGGTAGGTAGTTCCCCTTGAGGAAGGCCCCGCCGGGCCCAGGAGAACTACCATGAAAGAA
>JAPLMX010000114.1 GCA_026386805.1 Phycisphaerae bacterium
TTCTCAGGGATTAGGGCACTTGAAGGTGGGTTTTGGCACATCCCACGTCGTGTGTAAGGCGTAACAAAACTGCAAGAATCCTTGATTTCCCGAGTTTCCATTACGATCCGCCTCTCAAAAATGGCAGAAGTCGAGCTCAGAAGGCTTGCCAAAAGAACAGGATGTTGCACCTTTGCAGTTCGGAGTTCCGCCTTCAGGCGGCTTCGGACCGCGTAAACGCGGAACTCCCAACAGAGAGAACCGGATGCGGCCCTTCGTTTCTGCCGATATTGTCCTTGTCCCGGCGGCGGGGATGCCGGTATTGACACGCCGGGCCCGCTTTGGTACTATGGACCTATAACCAATGCGGCGGATAGGGCGTTTTGGGAGGTCTTATCATGAGAAAAGTGCGTTTTCTCACCGTCATCATTCTATTATTATCGGCAATCGCCACCAACGTGTCCCTGGCCGGATCGCGCGATGCGCTCTGGACCCAGGTTCAGGACGCTCTAAACAAGGGTTTGCCCCAGACGGCCGTCAAGCTGCTGGACCAGATCATCCCCGGGGCGCTGGCCGATCAGGCCTGGGCGGAGGCCACCAAGGCCATCTGCATGAGAATCGCCCCAAACGGCATGATCCAGAGCTACATGTCTTACATCGCGGACCTCCAGGCCCAGATCGCCACGGCCCCGGAGCCGATGAAGCCTGTCATGGAGGCGATTCTGGGGCACTGGTATTGGCGGTACTTCCAGATCGATCGCTGGCAATTCATGCAGCGGACGCAGACCGCCCAGCCGCCGGGGGCGGATATCGCGACCTGGGATCTGGCGACTATCATGGCGGAGATCGACAAGCATTTCACCCTTGCCTTGGCCGATGACCAAGCGCTCAAGGCCACCCCAATCGGCGTGTGGAACGACTTGATCGAGAAAGGGACCGTGCCGGACACGTACCGGCCGACGCTGTACGACTTCTTAGCCTTCGACGCCCTCTCCTTCTACAGTTCTGCCGAGCAGGCCGGGGCACTGCCGCAGGACGCCTTTGAGATCATGGCGGATGACCCGATCTTCGCCCCGGTGGCCGAGTTCCTCGCGTGGCAGCCCCAGACCTCGGACACGGGATCGGCCAAGCTCAAGGCCATCCGGATCTACCAGGGGCTGCTGAGCTTCCACCAGAACGACGGCGACAAGACCGCATTTGTCGATGCGGATTTGCAGCGACTCGTGTTCGGGAACAACCAGGCGGTCGGGCCCCAGAAGACGGACCTATACAAGGCAGCCCTGGAGCGGTTCGCCAACCAGTGGAAAGGCAACGAAATCGCCGCCCGGGCCATCTACGAATGGGCCAACGTCGAGTACGGGCAAGGAAACTACGTCAAGGCACATACCCTGGCCGGCCAAGGATGGGACCAGTATCCCGCCAGCGTCGGCGGCATCATGTGCTACAACCTGGTCCAGCAGATCGAGAGCAAGTCCGCCTCGATCACCACCGAACGGGTATGGAATGACCCGTTGCCCAACATCCAGGTTACCTACCGCAACGTGACGAAGGTCTACTTCCGGGCGATACCGGTCAAATTCGAGGACTACATGTCGTCGTGGTTGTCACCAGACCAGCTCAAGGTTTTTCTGGCCAAAGACGTCGGGCTTCTGTGGAGTGCGGAACTGCCCGCTACGGCGGACTACAAAGAGCGAACCCAGACTTTGGCCGCGCCCAAGGGACTGGCCAAGGGGTTCTACTACGTGATCGCCAGCCACGATCCCTCCTTCCAAGGGGGCAACAATCAAGTGACTGTCGCGGCAGTTTGGGTCAGCGACCTGGCGCTGGTCGTCCGCCAAAACGGACAGGAGGGCGTCATCGAGGGTCTTGTGCTGGATGCCAAGGCCGGCACACCGATCGCGAAAGCCACCGTCACGTGCTGGAAGTACGCCGCTGGCAAAAGCCATGGGTATGAGCAGGCCGCCCAGACGCAGTCCGACAGCAACGGTATGTTCCGCTTCGCCGACGCGAGTCAATACAGGAACTTCCTGCTCGTGGTCGAATCCGGCAGCGACAAGCTGACCAGCGGCAACTACCCCACCTACTCCACATACAGCGGTCAGTACGTCCAAACGCAGACCATCTTCTTCACGGACCGGTCCCTCTATCGTCCGGGGCAGACGATCCACTATAAAGGTATCTGCATTCTCGTGGACTCGACCGCCGACAACTACCAGACCCTGGCGGGTCAGGCATTGAGCGTGGTGTTCAACGATGTCAATGGCCAAGAGATCGCCCGGCAGAAGGTTGTGTGCAACGACTACGGCTCCTTCAGCGGCAGCTTCACCGCTCCGTCGGACCGTTTGACCGGGCAGATGACCCTGGTTGTCGAGGACGGTCCTTCCGGTTCCACCAGTTTCAATGTGGAGGAGTACAAGCGGCCCAAGTTCCGGGTGCAGCTCGATTCGCCCGCCGAGGCGCCGGCGCTCAACGCGGAGGTCGTCGTGCCGGGTAAGGCGACCGCCTATACCGGTGTTTCCATCGGCAGCGCCCAGGTCGAGTGGCGCGTGGTGCGCCAGGTGCGGTTCCCGGTCTGGAACTGGTGGGCACGCTGGAACTATCCGTCCAGCCAGTCCCAGGCCATCGCCCACGGCTCGGCCGTTACGGAGACCGACGGCTCGTTTTCGATCCAATTCACGGCCAAGCCGGACTTGTCGGTTGCGGAGTCCGATGAGCCGGTGTTCGAGTTCGCGGTCTACGCGGACGTGACGGACATCACGGGCGAGACCCGGTCGGACCAGCGGACGCTCCGCGCGGGATATACCGCGCTTCAGGCGGCTATCGCGGCCGACCCTTGGCAGACGCCCGACAAGCCCGTCCAGTTGACGATTCAGACCCAGTCCCTCGACGGCGAGGGCGAGCCGGCGACAGGCACGATCCAGATTCACTCGCTCAGGCAGCCCGACAAGGTCATCCGGGCCGCCACCCCGACGAGCCGATACTCCTACGTTGCGAGCGATACCAAGCCCGACGCCTCCAATCCCGATACCTGGGCCACGGCGAGCCTGGTCGATGAGCAGACGTTCAAGACCGATGCCACTGGTCTGGTCACCATCCCGGTTGCCCTGCAAGCCGGCATGTATCGGGCGACGCTGACGACTCAGGACCGGTTCGGCAAGACGGTCACGGCGCAGCAGACGATCCAGGTCGTAGACCCTGCGGCCAGCCGGTTCGGCGTGCGAGTTGCCAATTACCTCGCCGCACCGCAATGGTCGGTCGAGCCGGGCCAGACGTTCATGGCCCTTTGGGGCACCGGCTACGAGACCGGCCGGGCCTACGTCGAGATCGAGTGCCGGGGCCAGGTCCTAAAAGCCTGGTGGACCGACCCGAACCGGACACAGGAGATCATCCGACAGGCGGTCACCGAGGACATGCGCGGCGGTTTTACGCTTCGCGTCACCTACGTTCGCGAGAACCGGGCGTATCTGAATGAGCAGATCGTGGACGTGCCCTGGACGAACAAGCAACTGACCATCGCCTGGGAGCACTTCCGGTCGCTCCTGGAGCCGGGTCAAAAAGAAGTGTGGACAGCAGTTGTCACCGGCCCGGACGCCAAGACAGCCGTCGCCGAGATGGTGGCGGGCCTGTACGACGCGTCGCTGGATCAGTACCTGCCGCACGATTGGCTGCACAGCTTCAGCGGCTTCCGCCAGGAAACCAGCCGCCTGAGCAGCACGTTCGAGAATAGCTCAGTCTACTTCTCCGCCATCCTCTCCGGCTGGACCACGGACTACAAGTCCGTGACGCTCTCCTACCGTCAATTCCCCTACGACATCGTGAACGTGCCGCCGATTGTGGTCGGCGGCCTTCCCACTCGCGGCGCGGCGGCGAGAAGCGGCGGCGACACCAGCGGGACCACGCCCGCACCCTCCACCGACAAAACGACGGAGACGGTCAGCACCACGCCGAGCGTGGACCTCAGCAAGGTTTCCGCGCGCGAGAATCTCGATGAGACCGCCTTTTTCTTCCCGCACCTGCTGTCCGGGGCCGACGGCGTGGTCCGGATGGAGTTCACGATGCCCGAGGCCCTGACCGAGTGGAAATTCCTGGGCTTCGCCCACGACACGCAGCTTCGCAGCGGCTACCTGACCGACACGACCGTGACGGCCAAGGACCTGATGGTCGAGCCGAACCCGCCGCGATTCGTACGCGAAGGGGACGTGATCGAGCTGACGGTCAAGGTCTCCAACCAGTCCGCCGCCCGCCAGACGGGCAAGGTGAGCCTGACGCTGTCCGACGCCCGAACCCTCGCATCCCGCGACCAGGCCCTGGGCAACGTGACGCCGGAGCAGAGCTTCGACGTGCCGAGCAAGGAGTCCCGCGTGTATTCGTGGCGGTTGACCATCCCCGATGACTGCGACTTCCTGATCTATAAGGCGGTCGGCGCCACGACGCGCCTCAGCGATGGGGAGCAGGGGTATCTGCCCGTGTTCAGCCGGCGGATCCTCGTGCAGGAATCGCTGCCGTTGCCCATTCGCGGCCCGGCGACGAAGGAGTTCTCGTTCACCAAGCTGCTCGCCTCGGGCCAATCGACGACCCTGCGAAGCCAGAGCCTGACCGTGCAGATGGTCTCGCAGCCCGCGTGGTACGCGGTGATGGCCCTGCCCTACCTGATGGAATACCCCTACGAGTCCAGCGACCAGGTCTTCCACCGGCTCTACGCCAACACGCTGGCCTCCTACATTGCCAATTCCGACCCCAAGATCCGGCGGATCTTCGATCAGTGGAAGGCGACGCCAGCTCTGGATAGCCCCCTGGAGAAGAATGCGGACCTCAAGAGCGTCGCCCTGGAGGAGACGCCCTGGGTTCAGCAGGCGGTCTCGGAGTCTGAGGCCCGCAGGAACGTGGGCATTCTGTTCGACCAGAACCGGCTGACCGACGAGATGTCGCGAGCTCTGTCCAAGCTCCAGCAAATGCAGCTTGCGGACGGTCTATGGCCGTGGTTCCCGGGCTGCCCAGGCAATGAGTATGTCACGCTCTACGTCACCACGGGCTTTGGCCGGTTGCGGCACCTCGGGGTCCGGGATATCGACGTCACTTGTGCGGTCAAGGCCCTGGAGGCCCTCGATCAGTGGATGGACCGCTGGTATCAGGATATCCTCAAGGCCGGCCAGGTGGACGAAAACCACCTCGGCTCGACCATTGCCTTGTACCTCTACGGGCGCAGTTTCTTCTTGGCCGATCAGGCCGTAGCCGCCCAATACCAGGAGGCCCTGAACTACTGGCTGGGCCAGGGACGCAAGTACTGGCTCTCCCTGCCGCGGCAATCTCAGGCCCATCTGGCCATCGCCCTCAAACGCTTCGGCGATATGCAGACCCCCGCTGACATCATGCGGTCCCTCAAGGAGTTTAGCGTCACCAGCGAGGAAATGGGCATGTACTGGCCGGACACCGCACGCAGTTGGTGGTGGTATCAGGCCCCGATCGAGACCCAGGCCCTGATGATCGAGGCCTTCGACGAGGTCATGGGCGACACGCAGGCCGTGGAGGATTGCCGGGTTTGGCTGCTCAAGCAGAAGCAGACCCAGGATTGGACGACCACCAGGGCCACCGCCGACGCGATCTACTCGCTGCTGCTTCGCGGCGTGGACATCTTGTCTTCCGACGCCCTGGTCCAGGTCGCCCTGGGCGGCCAGTGGATCGTGCCCCAGCAGGTCGAGGCGGGCACCGGGTTCTACGAAGAGCGGTTTGTGCGCGGCGAAATCACGCCGAGCATGGGCCAGATCACGGTCAAAAAGACCGACGAAGGCGTCAGTTGGGGGGCCGTACACTGGCAATACCTGGAGGATATGAGCAAGGTTATGCCCTATGAGGGCACGCCGTTACAGCTCGTAAAGACCCTCTACGTCAAGAAAACGACCGATAAGGGCCAGGTCCTGTACCCCGTCGAGGGGGCGCTGGCCGTGGGCGATGAGCTGGTGGTGCGGATCGAGCTGCGGGTGGACCGCGATATGGAGTACGTCCACATGAAGGACCAGCGGGGCAGCGGCACGGAGCCGGTCGATGTCCTGAGCAGCTACCGCTACCAGGACGGCCTCGCCTACTACCAGAGTACGCTGGACACCGCGACACACTTTTTCATGGACTATCTGCCCCAGGGCACTTACGTCTTCGAATACAGCACCCGCATTCAGCAGAAGGGAAAGTACCAGACGGGCATGGCCAATATCGAGTGCCTCTACGCTCCGGAGTTCAACAGTCATTCGCAGAGCTTCGAGCTGGACGTCAGATAATCCGAGTGAATCGGGGCGAGTGGATTCGAACCACCGACCTCTTGGTCCCAAACCAAGCGCTCTAGCCAAACTGAGCTACGCCCCGAGCGAGTAAGGACAACTTGCAGCCTATTATACGGGCATCGGCCGGGCGATGCAACTATCTGTCTGAGCCATGGTAAACGCAAAGTCGCAGAAATGGTGGGTGGCAGCGTCAAGCGGAGTCTTCGGAGCTTGGCGATGGCGGATCTCCCGTGCGTAGAACCATCGCCAGGCTCCGCTCGACGGTGCCACTCATCATGTTGGGCGACTTTGTGTTTCGCGTCCACAAAAAGATTGCATAACTTGCGCGTTTGCGGTAAAATACGCATCTTAGGGAACTACGGTTTCGGTAGTACAAAACGCGCCACGGCTCGCGTTGTGGGGTTTTTGGAGAAGGTAGATTTATGGCTGGTATGTTCTACTCGCTCAAAGAAGCGGCCAAGAAACTCGGCAGGACCGAAGACCAAGTCAAGCAGTTGGCAAAGGACGGCAAGCTTCGGGAATTCCGGGACGGATCCAACCTGCTCTTCAAGATCGAGGAGGTCCAGGCGCTCGTGGCCAAGGGCATCGACGTGAATGCGGCCGATCTGAAGCTTCAAGAGCTGCCCGCCAAAGAGCCGGTCAAGGCCTTGGAAGACACCGCCGTCCCCGCCCCAGGCGAGTCCGTTGAGGAGGACCTCTTCAAGCTGGACGAGGAGGCGACGCCGGCCCTGGAGGCGACGGGCGAGGGCGACGAAGCCGCCGACTTGGGCTTGCTGGCTGGCTTGGAGCTGGAGGAGCCGCAGGCCGAGATAGAGCCAGAATCAGCAGAGGAGGAAGCCCCCGGGATCGGATTGGAAGAGCCGCAGGTCTCCGAGCCGGCGGCGGCCGAAGAGGACCTTTTCCTGCCCGAGGAGCCCGCCCAGCCGGCCGGCGAAGAGCAAGAGCAGCCCCTGGTTGCCGATGAGGCGGAGGGATCGAGCGAGGAGATTTCGCTCGCTCCGGAATCCGGCATCCTCTCCGGCGGCAGTGACATCACCGATATGGACACCGCTCTGACCGGAGAAGGCGTCAACGTCCTCGGCGAGACGGATACCGACTACAACGTGACGGAGGATTCGATGGCGGAGACGGCGGGACCCGCTGCCTCGGCCGGCACGAGAGCCGAAGCCTCCCTCGAAGAAATCGAAGACGACGTGAGCTTGGACAGCTTCGGCAGCGGCTCCGGCCTGCTGGACTTGTCGCTGCAGGCCGACGACACCTCGCTCGGCGGCATCCTCGACGAAATCTATACCGCCGAGGGCGGCGAGGGTGACGCCACGCCCGCCGAGGGCGAGCCGGCGGAAGCCGGCGCTGAGGTGGGGGAAGCGGCTTCCTTCGACGATATCACGGCGGAGGCCGACCACCACGCCGCGGAAGAGGACCTGGCGGTGCCCGAGCCGGTCGCCGTCATGCCGGCGGCTATGGCGCCCGCCTACGCCGAAATGGCCGCCGATGCCCAAGGCAACATCCTGGGCGCGCTGCTGTTCCTGCCGCTGCTCGCGTCGCTCTACACGACCATTGTCACTGTCTCGGCCTTTCGGAAGGTCATGCCGTCGATCCTGTCCTCCATTCACGGGCTGATCTGGTACCTCGTGCTCGGCGGGATCGTGTTGGCCCTCGTCACCTTCGGCATATCCTTTACGGCCGGCCGCGAAAAGGCCCCCAAGGAAGCCAAGCCGAAGGTCGACAAGAAGGCCAAAGCCGAAAAGTCCAAGAAGGGTGCCCAGGCCGAGAAACCCGCCCCCGAGGCCCCCGCCAAGGGCGCCAAAGAAAAGAAGGGCCTCTTCGGCAAGAAGAAATAGTCCGGCCGCCCGGCGTGATTCTCGACGCACTCCCCACCGGGACCCAAGTGAGATCCCACCGCCAGTTCTCCCTGTTCAGGACGTAACAGCGAGTTCCGGGAGAGTCTCACTTTCTCGGTCTTGAATTGATGTGAAGGGCGGAGAAAAAGTGCGGCGGGTGGCGGACCAAAACCGCGGCACCCCAGCCCTATGTACCCCATACCATACGGGGCGTCAATTGTTTCCCATTCACTTTTTCAATGTATCTTCCGGCCCCGGCTCCTCTGGATTCACCGGCCCTGTGTCCTCTGGATTGGAGCCTCCGGGTTGGGGAAACCGAGGGTGTCAGGTACTTTTTCCCGACAAGGACTGATTGGGTACATCGTGATCGGCGGGATCGTGCTGGCCCTCGCCATCTTCGGCTTCTCCTTCACGGCCGGCCGGGAAGAGGCCGCCAAGCCCGCCAAGGACAAGAAGGGCTTCTTGGGCAGGAAGAAGGGAAAAGGCGCCAAGTAGCACCCCGCAACCGCCCCCGGACACACGGCTAACCGGGATGACGATACTCCCTGCTCCAGGCAGGTAGTGTCCATGCCACCCGAAGGCATTTCTCACGCAATGGCCGCAAGGGCATCAGAAGAAACGCCTCACGGCGTCGCTACGAACGCGCCTGCCCCTTCGACGGAGACACTTGCCAGCCCATGCCAAGTGCTACCCGTCTCTGAGCCAGGCCCCCTCTTTCGCGTTCTGTCGTTTTTTTCGGCAAATCCCCTCTTCGTGCATCATGCTATTGATCCAAAGTGGAAAATGCCCAGGGGTTTGGGGACGGAGGCCCCAAGCTAAGCAACATAGCTGAGAACTTCGAGTTCGGTCGCCTTGTCGACTCCGCTCAGGATGTGGTCGACCTTCTCCATCACCGTGTCCTCGATCACGTATTCACCGCAATTCGTGCACTGTAGAACAGGAAGCCCCTTGATGATGACAATCGAGTCGCAGTCCGTCTTGAAGGGCAGGTCCGTGATCAGGTTCTCAAGCTCTCCACCACAGTTATGACAAGTCATGATCGTCTCCTTGTCCTGAAATCCTCTCGCCATCTCTCCGAAGTCGGCCGGTACGCTGTAACAATGACGACGCTGCTGCCCGAGACGTCGATCGCCATGTGGATGTGAAAGATCTCCCCTGCATACTCGGCATACACAAGACAGCTCGGGAGGTACTTGTCCTTCGGGTACTCTTCTATGATCTCATAGCTCTCGGTCGAGGCCACAATCGCTTCACGGGGTATGAATCGCCCCTTCAGTCGCATGTTGACGTGATACGTCCATCGTATCCGTCGGCGCCTGATGCAATCCTTGATGAAGATCAAGGTCTCATCAGCCATTGACTGCCCAACCCCGGAAAACCATATGAGTCATGAGTGTCTTACACTTTCATAAGCAAGGCCGCGCGTGAGATCCGCGTCTGGGACTATCCGTGATGCTATCCGATTCTCGGCCCCCAGTCAATTTCGCGTCTTGGGATGCTCCGTCAAAGCCGCCTGCTCGCCGCTGTCGGCTTGGATTGGGGTCCGTCGTGCCAGGAACGGTCTCCATCCCGGGACAAGGCCGCACGAACTGTGCTATTCCTGCGTACAGGGCGGGGTCGTATGCCCCTGATCGCTCGTGTAGCGCAGTCTGGGGTTGCGGTGGCAATTCGGTGGCGTATTTGATATCCTACCTGGGTTGGCCGCCCATCCGTTGAGGCGGCCGACCTCGAACCACCGTGGAGAAGTGAATGGCTCAGGTAAGGCTCAGGGATAGGCTGCGGGTTCGGGCGAAGCTCGTTGTGTTGGCGGAATTGACGGGGGGGCCGGGCTTTGGTCTCGATCCGATCGAGAAGTTTCTCAAGGCCCGGCAGGAGAAGGCGGGCGCGATCCCGGCCGAGTTCGACCTGGCCGCGATCACGCTGCCCCAGAGTCCGGGCGGCGTGGCGAATATCGAGCCGGCGAGCGTCATCGGCCGGATGCAGGCGAAAGGTCTGCTGGCCGGGCTGGACGCCGTGCCGCACGTCACCTGCAAGGATATGAACGGCGATGCCGTCGTCAGCTCGCTGATGAGCTTTAGGAGCGCCGGCGTCGAAAGCCTCCTGGCGCTGACGGGCGATAAGCCGGTGAAAGCCGCGGGCGTTTTCGAGCTGGAGTCGCTCGGCCTTTTGCGCCTGATTCGGCGGATTAACCGCGATGCCTATATCCAGGCAAATCCACGCTCGCTCGGCGAGGTCCACCAGTTCTTTCCCGGGGCGGCCGTGTCGCCGTTCAAGTACACC
>JAPLMX010000016.1 GCA_026386805.1 Phycisphaerae bacterium
ATCCACGGCGGTGTGATCCCCATCGTCCCCGCCATGCCGGTCCGCCGGCTCCTCGGGATCGCAATGGGCCTCTTTCTTGTAGACGAAACTCCAATCCTCATCCATCTGCACCGCTTGGGTGTGAGGGGGAAAAGGCGACCAGTTCATCGTGCAACTTTCGTCCCTGCGCGCCCGCCAGGCGAAGGTACCGCGTGACCGTGTTCTTGCCGACTCCCTCCAGCAGCACGTGCCCGCCGCTGAACAGCGTGATAAGAACGTCGTCCACGATCTCCTCGTGGCCCACGATCACCTTGCCCACCTCGCGGCGCAGGGCCTCAAACAGCTCACGGAACTCCCGGCACTGCTGTTCAACCTCTTTCTCGTTCATAGCCATTTTCGTGCTCTCCTGATTCCTGCGTGTGACTGGATCTCACGCTGTGCTGCAACCGTACACAATGGCCTGTCCAGACTCTGTCATCCTGAGCGAAGCGAAGGATCTGGGCCATGTAGGTCGTAGCGTCCCCGCACGACGTTTTGGCGAGCGGGGACGCTCGCCCTACGAAGGCCGGATGCTTCACTTCGTTCAGCATGACAAGCATTGCCTGCTCTGCCAGCAAATACAGTCAGACGCTGATTCCTACTCATGGATGGCCCCTTTGTCTTCGTCGTGGCTCGCTTTCTTTCGTTTGGCCTGCAAAAGCTGATCGATGTGCGTGGTCTCCGGACGCTTCGTGTGACCTTCCGGCGCCCGCACTTGTTCCTTAGGTTTCTCCGGCTCGCGTTTCGGCTCGGCCGTCAGAAGCTCGCCTTCGTACTTCGCGGCCCCTTCGTAGTGCTTCGCAGCCGCCGCTCCCGCAGTCCGTGCGGACCACTGCTCGCGCGGCTTCTGCCTTCGAGCTTGGAGGCGCGAGATCGTCTGGTCCTCCTCGCGCCGGATCGCCCGGGTCAGCCAGGCTTTGGCCCTGCGCAGCGTCGCTCGGACATCGACGACCACACGCCGGACCGCAACATCCAGTAGAAAGACCGCAAGCCACGCCAGCAGGAGCGGCCGCACCAGCGGCAGATACGTCTCGGGAAACTTCACCCCGGCCCAGTCGTACAAATTCACCTGGTTCGGATCGCCATCCAGCGGCAGGACCCGACCGTGCGTCATCTGGCTGATCTCCTCCAGCAACGGGGCGTTGTCGGACAGGTCCCGAAATTCCGGGGCAAACGGAATCGTCACGATCGCGTTGGCCAAGCGGGTCGCCTCCTGTGTCGAGGGCGTCCCGCCCTCGAATCGCGGGCTGGAAGCCCGCGATTCGTTTTCCATAGGGCCGATCTTGCGATATTGGAGATTCACGATGTAACTGCCGGACGCCGGTGCGCGGAATCGACCGGTATACTGTCCCGGCCCCGTCTGCGCCAATGGCAGCGGCTGGGTCTTCATCTCCGGGGTGAGGATCTGTCCCTCGACGGTGGCCAGCGGCAGGAACTTGCCCTGGGCATCGAATGCCTCCACGCGGACCACCGCCTGCTGGCCTTCCACGTCCACAAAGATCTCGCAGTCGGCCGACTGCGAGGGCTTGCCCGCCCAGCGGATGACCTGCTCCCAGAACTTCGAGAAGCCCGGCCATTGCACCCAGGACGCGGCCCAGCGGCTGTCGGCGGAGCTGGTGAACGCGACGCACCGGCCTAGCCCAGACTGGCAGGTCGCCAGGATCGGATCGGCCTCGTTGCTGCCCAGAATCAGTTGGTTCAGACCACCCTTGGGACCCGTCAGAACGTAGCCGTCCAGGGCCGGCAACGCCGCCGGTGCACCGCTCAGAATCTCACTGAGCGAATAGACGATCTGCGGCGCGAACGTCCGCTCGATGATCATCGAACGCCGGACAATCTGGGCCTCCTTGATGAAAATCTCCGGGATATTCATTGGATCGGCGACCGGGTAGAACCGGCCCTGTGCCTGTACGGCGATATCGTGCAGCAGCAGTGTGTCGGCGTCGGGACCTACGGCGACGGTGGAGACCGTGATGCCCTCGGCGGCTATGTCCATCCCCAGCCGGCCGCACAACTCGCGGTCCGACGTCCGCCCGTCGGTCAGCAGAATAACGTGCCTGATGCCCTTCTTGACGTCCTTCAAGGCCGTCAGGGCCTTCTCCATCGCCGGTCCCATGATCGTCCCGCCGCCGGCGCCGATGCTGCTGATTTTGCGGCAGATCGCGTCCTTGTCCTGGGCCGGACCCAACGGAACAAGCCACTCAGTGACGGCATCGAAAATCACGATGCCCACCTGGTCGCGCTGACTGAGCATCCGGACCGCGCCAGCGGCCGCCGCCTTGCAGATCTCGATCTTCTGTCCCGTCATCGAGCCGCTATGGTCGAGCACCAGGACCAGGGACCCGAGAGGCAGTTGCTTCTTCTGCGGCGGGTCCAGATCGACGGGCAGAATCCCGGCTACGGGCGAGCCAATCCAGCCGCCGGCCCCGAAGGCGTCGGGCCCTCCCACCATGACCAGCCCCCCGCTGAGATCGTTCACATATCGGCACAGCATTTCCTGCTGGGCCATCGTGAACTGGTGCACCGGCGTGTTGGCCAGCACGATCGCATCCACGTCCAGCAGGCGCGTCAGCTCAGTCGGCAGCTCGGAGACGCTACGGCGAACCGTGCGAATCCCCGCTTGCTCCAGGACACGGGACAAGTCCGCACCGGCGTCCTCGGTGTCGAAGACGCACACGTAGCCCGGCCCGGCCACGTAGGCAATCGCGTCGGCCCGGTTGTTCTCGGCGATCCGGTCCTGCTTCGGGTCGTCCGGCAAGAAAACGGCGTTGAAACTGAGAATGCCCCGCGCGCCGACGGGAATGGAGACCGTCTTGACGTTGGTCCCTGTTTTCAGCTCGACCGGGACCGCCACTTCGGGCGAGTCGGGGACCAGATCGACGGACTGGCCGTTCAACGTCAGCAGCAATCGGCCCCGGACGTCCCCGGTACTGTCTAAGAGGAAACGCAGCGGCACCATCTGGCCGCTCCGCACCCGGGGCGGCGCGACGAGCCGCCGGAACAGGACCTCGTTCGCATACCGATAGCGCAGCGGCAAAACGTCGATGGGAATCCGGTTGGCCGCCGCCGTCCGGGCCGCCTCCTTCAAGTCCCCTTCGGTCTCGTTCCCCTCGCTGGCCAGGACGATGCGCACGGCCGTGTCGGGCGGCGCTATGGCCATCGCCATCTGGATACCGTCCGCGAGCCGGCTCTGCTGGCCGGTCAAGAGCGTGTTTCTCCGCCGAATCGTCGTGTTCGACGAAGGCAGCGAGGAGATGCTTGCGGCCTCCGCCACGTCCACGACAGCGAGCCGATTGCGGGCGTCCTTCGAGACCGTGGCCTTGGAAAGATAATCGAGAGCGGCCTGGGCCAACCCCGCCGGAATGGATCGGCTCCGATCCAGAACGACGACCACCGTCGTCCGCCGATTCTTCTGGACCAGCATGGGTCGGGCCAGCAGGAACGCCAGCAACAGCACTACCAGGACGCACAGAACGATCGCCGCGGTGCGACGGCCCCGGCCCAGGGCCGCCAGGTTTCGTCCGGCCAGCCAGACCATCGGGACAATCACCAGGCTGACTACAAGCCACCAGGGCTGACCGAGATAAAAGCTGTACGCGTCGCTCACCGCCGCTGCACCCGAACTCGATGGATCGCCACAGGTCCTTTCTTGTAGCACGGGCATCCTGCCCGTGACCCTGACTCCATGGGCGCTCGCGCCCATGCTACTCAAAGCCGTCGCCGGGCCCGTCTGTCACGGCCTGGGGCCATTCTTTTCAAGCTGATTGAAGTATGCCTTGACCGCTTCCTCGTATCGTCGTGGGATCTGGTTCGCGCTGAGGGCCTCGGCCGCACTGGCCCGCCCGGCCTGGACCACCTCCGCGAAGGTCCGCTGCGCCTCACCCTTCACCTGGGTATCCCGGAAATACCAGCTTGCCACGATGGGACCATCGTCCGTCCGGCTCGGGGCCTTCGCCGCCTTGTTCGCGGTCAGCGGGTCGGAGGTGATCGCATGATCGCCGGTCGACAGGCCAATCCCGTCCCCTTGCCCCCCTCCCGGCCCGATCTTCCATTCGCCCTGCCCGCCCATACCCTGGCCGAGGCAGGCCGTGCAATTCGAAACCTCCGCCAGGCTCGCCTTAAGCAAAAGAGCCTGCTGCTGCATCGCGTCCAGCGAGTTCAGCTCGTCGATGACGCCGGACAGATCATCCGGCGACAGACTGCCGCCGCCCCCAGCCGCCCCGTCCAGCGCCTGCCCCAGACCGCTGCAGCGGGCACACGCCGCTTGGCCGGCCTTGACCTTGTTGATGAGGCGTTCGATCATCTCCGGCTTGAGCCCCTGCTTCTGCATCGCCTGCCGCAATTGCTCGGGACTCGCTTGGGCAAGCTGCTTATCGAGTCCCAGCTTCGCCAGTTCCTCTTCGATCAAGGACTTCTGCTCGGCCAGCTTCGCAAGCTCCTTGGCCAGCTCCTGCATCTGGGCGGCCAATTCCTTGCGTTTATCCTCCGGCAGCGACCCCGCATTCAGCTCGCTCTGCAACTGGGCGAGCATGCTTGCGGCCCGGGTGAAATCTCCCTTGGCCAGGGCCATGCGGACCTGCTGCGAGAAGGGATCGCGGGAACCGTGCAGCTTCTGGAGCATCTGCTGCATCATGTTGGCGGTGTCGATCCGGGCATCGCCCTGCATTTGCTTGAGCTTGTCCGCCAGATCGCCCAGGGTCTTGATGGCCTCGCGCTTGATTTCCTCGGGCCGGCCGGCCTGTGGAAGCCCGTCCAGCTTCTTCAATTCCTCTTTCAACGCCGGATCGTCCAACTTCTCCACGACCGCCTTGACCGCCTCCGTCGTCTGCTTGACCTCAGCCTTGGCCTGCTCGACCTGCTTGATCTGCTGTTCTTGCTGCTGTTTCTCCTTCAGAAGGCCCAGCAGGTCCCTCCGAGGCAAGAGAAAGACCATCGCGATGGCGATCAGCCACGTCCCCGCACCATAGTACCAGCTTCGGGATAGACCAATGGGAAAGTGCCCCCGCAGATTCACGCGCTGGACCGCCGCCAGGGATTCGGCCCGAGCCGCCTTGGCAAAGGACATAACATCCTCTCCTCGTGGGGCGAGCGTCCCCCCTCGCCTAAGAGAGTCATGCGGAGACGCACGACCTACTTCAATAGACGCCCAACTCCCGCAAAGGTTGCCTCTCCGCGCGATATTATAGCATGACGCTCTCCCTCGTGGCACAGCCTTTTCCCGGCATTCGCCGCCTCCTGCCGCAACGCCAATCCCTACCGCTCGACCCGGAATACGAGGTCCTAAGTCTCGCCCTGCTTCTTGCGAGGCTCCTCCTTGCCGCTGTCATCCTTGCAGTCCTCGCCCACGCTGTAGACCGCGAAACCCCGATCCGTTCGCTTGAATCGCAGCGGCAGCCCGTCGAACGGGTCCACGGGAACCGCCGCAAGGTAGTCGGGGACGAGCTGACCGGGCGATTCCGGAAGATTCCCATGCGCAAGGTCGTAGCGTTGAACCGCCAACGAGGTCGCGGCCACTTCCCTCCATGCCACTTCGTGCGTCTCCCGGCGAATCAGGCCCGCCATATAGGTAGACTGGCGAAGAAAGACCCCTCGTCTGGCACGGAGGTGGGCCTCTGCCGCCTCAATGGCGGCCGGACGCTCGAACGTCGGAAGCTGAACGATCCGCACGCACTCATCCATGTAATCGAGAAAGACGATCCCCTCCCTGGCGGAAAGGCCCAGAGCATCGTAGGCCTCCAGCAGCGGCACGGGAAGAGGGAGATCGAAATCCCGGCGATCAAGAGCCTGGGGTCTCTCGTAGACGATGAGGCCCATACATCGGGTGCCAGCCAGCGCCCGCAGCAATCCATCCGTCCCACGCGTGTCGCTGAACGCCTTTTGCAGGCCCTCTAATTGTTCTTCCCTGAACTCGGTCTGGTTCATAGCCCGTTCGAGCGCGACCGTGGCCACATTCGCTGCCGCCATTCGCACCAGAGGAGAAATCATCATAGGCTCTCTGTCGAGAGACCGGGCGACGTATAACACCGCGTGGATGTCCCTGGCCGTCCCGTTGGGGTCCTTATTTTCCGCGTGCAGGACCGCTTCCAGGCACAGCAGCCGGCAGCCCTCGTGGACATCCGAGATATGCGTCATCAGGACACTCGGCCCCTGCGACAGGTCCACGGGATACCGGCACTCGGCAATGGCCGCCGCCTCGTGCAGCGATTCGAGGGCCTTGGCGTTGTCCCGGACGTACCGCTCCAGAAGCTCCTTGAGGTCGCCGGGAAGGGGCGCGCTGGGATTCTGTCGCTCGCCGCCACGGCCCACGAGCGACTCCAGGGGCTTCCATGTTTCCGGGTCCAGTTTCCGCTGGAGCGTGGCGGCGCCCGTGATCCAATTCGCCGCATTCTCGCCGGCCTGCGGCCACGGGTACCAAGCGTCCAGTTCCTGCCCCGTCACGGGAAAGCCCGCCGCATGGATGGTCTCGATTCGCTGGTGGAACTCCGCTCGCCAGTGATGCCGCAAGCTCGCAAAATAGAGCCCCCCCGCCAGCAGAGAAACCACGATAGCCCACCAGAGCCACTTCGTCCAGCGTCGCCGCGCACACCGGTCGCGGTCCGGCAGGTCTATCCCTTCGTCACGGTGTACCGCCATAAACCTCCCTTCGACTTCAGCGATGGATTGTATCGCCAATCGCCCCGTCCTGTCAACCCAACACCTCCCTTCACGCCCTTCGCACTCTTCACACCCTTCGCCCCCTTTTTCCCCTTGCCTGGAGCCCAGACCTCGACTACAGTGACATCATGGATGCCAGCTTCGAAGCCAAAACCTATTCCAAAGTTGACCGTCGTCTGATTCCTTTCCTGTTCCTGTGCTACATTCTCGCCTATCTCGACCGGGTGAACGTCGGCTTCGCGAAGCTGCAGATGCTCAAGGACCTGTCCCTGAGCGATGCGGCCTTCGCCACGGGCGCCGGCATCTTCTTCATCGGGTACTTCCTCTTCGAAGTCCCCAGCAATATCCTGTTGAAGCGATTCGGGGCCCGGATCTGGATCACGCGGATCATGATCTCGTGGGGCGTCATCTCCGCCGGGATGATGCTGGTTCGAAACGAGTGGAGCTTCTACGGCGGGCGTTTCCTTCTCGGTCTCGCCGAGGCAGGGTTTTTCCCTGGAATCATTTTCTACCTGACGCTGTGGTACCCATCCAGGCTCCGCTCGACGCGAACCGCCTTGTTCGTCTCGGCTATCGCCGTATCCGGCGTGCTCGGCAACCCGATCTCCGGCCTGATCATGGACTCGTTGACGGGCAAGATGGGCTTGGCCGGCTGGCAGTGGCTGTTCCTGGCGGAAGGAATACCATCCCTCTTGGTTGGGATCTGGGTTTACTTTTACCTCGACAGCAGCATTGCCGAAGCCAAGTGGCTCAGCGACGACGAGAAGACGCTGCTCGCGCGAAACATCGAAGCCGAAGACCGGCACAAGCGTGAAGTCCGGCTCGTCGACGCCTTCAAAAGCGGGAGAGTATGGGTCCTGTGCGCGATCTACTTCACCCTGATGATCGGCCTGTACGGGATCTCCTTCTGGCTGCCAACGATCGTCAAGGCCTTTGGCGTCAAAGGCTACCTCTCCATCGGCCTGATTACCGCCATTCCCTATGCCGTCGCGGTCGTCGGCATGATCCTGCTGAGCCGGCACTCCGATCGCACCGGCGAGCGGCGGATGCACTACGTGCTCAATGCGACGGCAGGCGGTCTCGGCCTGATCTTGAGCGGGGTCTTCGCGGCCCATCCGGTCCTCGCCATCCTCTTTCTCTCCGTCGGAACGCTCGGCGTCATCGGCTCGATGCCCCTGTTCTGGCCAATTCCCTCCGCCTTTTTGGCCGGTACGGCCGCCGCCGCCGGCATCGGAATCGTCAATTCCATCGGCAATCTCGGCGGCTACGTCGGGCCGAACGTCCCCGTATGGGTGAAACAGTTCTCGACCGATCCCTCCGCCGCCCTCTACGTAATCGCAGTCGCGCTGTTCCTCGGTGCTCTCCTGACGTTCTTATTGATTCCGAAAAATCTCAAGCCCAAGCAGAATGATTGATGACAGCATGAGGGATTGCGTTCTTTTCACCTCTACGAATCGCAATAGGCCGGGTCGAGCTTGCGAATGAGAGCGCTGCCCATTTGATAGGAGCAGTAGGTCATGAAGAAGGCGCCGAGCACGTCGATGCTGTAGTGCACGTGCATGGCCAGGACCACGATTCCCATCACGATCGAGCCGACTAGGTACACGTAGCGCAGGCGGCTCTGCCGGAAGAGATAGAAGCCCAGGAACGGCATGGCCGTATGCCCCGAGAAGAACATGTCGTTCTCGAAATAGAGCTTGCTGAAGAGCCCGGGGAAATGGGCGTCGACGGCGCCCGCCGGCGTGCCCACGTGCGTGAAGATCATAAACACGGACCGCAGGATCAAAAGCAGGCTGAATTGGATCGCCACGACGTACAATGTGCGCGGCTGGCGAAACAGCGGGTACGTGAACATGCCGACGATCAGAGCCATGTACCCATAGGTGAACAGGAAGCTCAGATTGATCGGGGGGATACGATCCAGGATCAGATCCGGCACCTTGACCGCCGGCCGGAACGTGACGTAGGACCCGCACCGGTAGTCCACGTACAGCGCAATCGCGACAAGGATCGACGACACTACCATCAGATACCGGCGTTCCAGAAGCTCCTGGGTCCAGGTTCGCGCCCCCAGGCAGACCTCTTCCCGGGCCAGCGTCATCTCACTGGTCTGCTGGGCGACCTTCAGCCGTGGTCTTTGCCTGGTCGCTACCACAGACTTTTCTGCCACTACCGCCATGCCTACCCCTTCTCTATCTGCTCGGCCATGTTTATGGTCGCTGACCCCGCATTCCTAAAGAATGATGACTCGAGGCCCGCTCGATCCCATCGAGCATATTCCGTCATTTTTACCAATTGTGGTCCCGCGCGTCAAGTATTCTGCAATTTTCGGGGCATGTGACTCCCGAGAACGGGGCCGCATATTTTGCTCTTCCATGTTCTCCGTCCGCGCGTATCATGGGGCCATGCTCGAAAGAGGTTTAGTCGAAGTCTATACCGGCGACGGCAAGGGAAAGACTACCGCCGCTCTCGGATTGGCACTGCGTGCGGCGGGCCGGGGCAGTCGCGTGCTGATCTACCAGTTTCTCAAGCCGCCCGCCCTGGAGCTGGGCGAACGACTGGCGTTGCAGCACGGGCCCGCGGCGATTCGTGTCGAGGCGATGGACGAGCCCTGGGACTTGTCCCACTCCCTCGACCGCCAGCAGGACATTGCCCGGGTGAGAACGGCGATCGCCGCCGTGCTGACGCGGCTGGGCGAAATCGCCCATACGAAATCCTGCGACGTTCTGATCCTCGATGAGATCGTTTTCTGCCTGTCGGCGGGCCTGGCAAAATTCGAGGACATTCGGCGGCTCATCGACCGGCGGGACCCCACGGTCGAGATCGTCCTGACCGGCCGGGGAGCGACGCCGGAGCTGATCGAGCTCGCCGACCTCGTGACCGAGATGAAGAAAATCAAACATCCGTTCGACCGAGGCACGCCCGCCCGGCGTGGCATCGAATACTGAAAGGACCAGCACGTGTCGAAGAAGGTAGCAGCGATCATCTGTGCCGCAGGGCCGGGGACCCGGTTTGGCGGCAAGCGCAAGAAGCAATTCGTGGACGTCGCGGGCCGGGCCGTGTTCCTGCGCAGCATCGAGCTGTTCTCCGACCGCGACGACGTCAAGCAGATCCTCCTCGGCATCGCCAAGGAAGATGAGGAGATTGTCAAGGTCTCCTGGGGCGCGAAGCTGTCGTTTTTCCACGTCAAGACCTTCTTCGGCGGACAGCAGCGTTTCGAGACCATCCGCAAAGCCCTGGAGCTGCTCAAGGACGACATCGAGCTGGTGGCCGTACACGACGCGTGCCGGTGCTGCGCGACCGAACAGCTCGTGACGGACGTGCTCGCCAAGGCCGCCGAGACAGGGGCCGCTATCCCCGCCGCCCCCGTGATCGCCACGATCAAGCAGGTCAAGGACGGCGTCGTCGTCCGCACCGTGGATCGCAGCGATCTCTACGAAGCACAGACCCCGCAGGTGTTCGAGACCTCCCTGCTGAAGAAGGCCTACGCCAATCTCGCCAACGTGGACGCCTCCGCCGTCACGGACGACGCGTTCCTCGTCGAGGCCCTGGGACACCCGGTCGCCATCGTGGAATCCGACGCCTCCAATCTCAAGATCACGCGTCCCTGCGACATCGCCCTCGCCGAGGCAGTCCTCAAGTCGCGTCCCAAGCCCCTGCCCCAAGGCCCCGTCGGCCCCTACGCCGAGGCGGAATGGTGACAGGCGGCGCTGCGTCCGGTCAACGAGACGACTACGGTGACAACATGTTTGGTACGACACGGATCGCGACGGATCAAACCCTGCCTGCCGCGAGGCAACGCTGGGTGGGCTTTCTTGTTGCCGTGTTTCCACAAATCGTCTATCATGATGCCTAATGGCGTGTGATAAGGGTATCTCACTATGCTAAGTGTTCTGCATATCGAAGGCTTCCGGGCGTTCCGCGAGTACACAGTCGAAGATCTGGGCCGCGTGAATCTCTTCGTAGGACGCAACAATAGCGGCAAGACCACCGTTCTTGAGGCAGCGGAGATCCTTCTTGCTGCCGACAGTGCAGCGGCGGTGCTCGGATCGCCCATTCGCCGGGGGGAGATGTACGTGCCGGCACATCAAGAGGGATCCGGCCAATTCGCTGACGCCTCCCATCTCTTCTATGGCCACGCCTACGAGCCGGGGCAGAGATTCCGGATCTCAGGCACCGAATCGGGAAACGAGCTTTGGCTGACCTGCAAAGTGGATGAGATCGGCGACTACCGAACTAAAGTGCGGTTTGAGACGCTGGATCTTATCGACTCGTGGCTTGACATCGAACACAGCAGGAACGGCGGAAGATCTCAACATATCTCGTTGATGCCCTCGGGTGCCGTCCCGCTCGAGGAGGTGCGCCAGCGAAGACCGAAAACGAGTCCCGAAGAGAGGCCCGTGAGCTTGATAAGAGCCGAGACTCCGGATGCTGACAAGCTCCGCGAGTTCTGGGGCGAGATCGCTTTGAGCGACGAAGAACCGAGAGTCACGGAGAGCCTGCGCATCCTGGAGCCACGAATTGAGCGGATTGCGTTCGTGCCCACGAGATCAGTGTACGGTTCTTCTTCGGAGGGAATCTATGTGCGTCTCAGTGGCGTTGAGAACCGAATGCCACTCGGCACTCTCGGCGACGGAGTCAGGCATATACTTGCTCTGTCGGTTGCCGTGAGCCGATCTCGGCATGGTTTCGTCATGATTGACGAGATCGACACGGGACTGCATCACTCCGTCATGACGGAGGTGTGGCGTGTGCTAATCACTACGGCCGAGCGATTGGATGTGCAGGTGTTTGCAACGACGCACAGTCTCGATTGTGTGAGAAGTCTGGCGTGGCTGGCGAACACCCAGCCCGATTTGTGCAAAGGTGTGCGCATGCACAGGGTAGACGGCGAACGCTCCACAACGGTCGTGTACGGTCCCGAGGAGATCTCCATAGCCGCCGAGCAACACGTCGAGACGAGGGGATGATGAAACGCGAAGAGTCCCCATACAGGCTCCTCGTCGAAGGGCGCGACGACGAGCATTGTGTCCTCCAGTTGATGAGAAGACACGATGTAGATTGGGACAATCCAAGAGCCGTATTGCCACGGGTACATGATTGCGGCGGTTTCGATCCGTTGCGGGCATCGCTCATCGCGTCTGCCAAGTCATACGAACGGCTCGGCATCATGGTCGATGCCAACGCGGACATCCATCACCGATGGAGTCAAGTCAAGAACGAGTTGCACAAAGCGGGTGTCGATCTTCCCGGCCTTCCAGCCTCCGGCGGTGTTGTCGTCCCTGGCATGTACTCCGACTGGAGGGTAGGTGTATGGCTCATGCCCGACAATCAGGGCCAAGGCCAGCTTGAGGACTTCTTGGGCAGACTCGTCCCCGCGGACAACAGATGCTGGGTGCATGCGTGTGAAGCAACGCGTCGGGCAAAGGAACTCGGGGCGGGGTTTCCAGAGAAGATGTTCAGCAAAGCGAACGTTCATGCGTGGCTTGCATGGCAGGAAAGTCCAGGTCTGCCCTTCGGCATGGCTATCACGGCCCAATACTTCCGGGTCGATTCCGTCGAAGCTCTCGCGTTTGTCGACTGGTTCAAGCGACTGTTCTTCTGACTCCCTCAGAACTCTGCGGCTCCTCTTCGACGCTTCGCTGTTACCTTCTCCGCCGCCTGTTTGGCTTCGGCTCCGGCTTCGGTAGGGCCTGCGCCTACGCCAAACAGGGAAGAGGTTGCTGTCAACTCTCTAATTCGAACTGGCACATAATCCGGGGGCAGGCCATGGCCCGTGCCGTCATTCTGACAGACCTTTACCGTGTGGCCTTGACGATACGCTCGATAGTATTTGCCGCGCACGCCCCTTTTGCTCCTGAAATCGTATTCAGGGAGCATTTCTGCCGATTCCGGCTCACGGCTATGATTACTGTCTGCCTTCTTCATACCTCTGTTGTTCCGATCACCCATCCGTCGCATGAGCAATGCCAAGCATCTTGTCACATTCCATAACACAACGCATGGTATTGAGAAGAACATGAGAGAAAGCATCGTGGAGTTCCATGTTGTACTTGAGATTGCCAACCGGCCCAAGCCGCCCATCATCCCAATACTCTCTCTTATCTCTGTGGAACATATAGTGACGTGTTTCGCGGATCTGCGCGATGGAACCGTCCTTCTCACCCCCTCGAAGCAACTGCGTCAGCTTGCCAATATCCGTGTTCTGCCGAATATGAGACACCACTGGGATCATCTGCCCTGACCGCCAAGCCTCGATGAGGACTGCGAGAGATGCCACCCAGAGTCTTTCATAACGTGCTCTGTCACTCATATGGAAGGTGTCGGCGTCTTTGCAGAGGGGAGCGGATTCCATCGATCTTCTCAGCAGGCTGCAATTCAGAAAAGCATCGTGAAGATTTGCCATGCCAATCCGGATCTCATCGGTAACCATAGGTAAATCCTCTAATTTCTTCCAAGGCCTGCCACACTGCCCCGGCCGACCACAGGCACGGTGCGCAACACCGCACGTCTCGTCAGCCTGGGATACTGATCATAGTGTGGCAAACACGAAGAGTCAATCCGGATTGAAGTGAGTCAGACCCGAACCGCCCGTTTCTTCGGGCGGGGGTAGGAGGTCACGTTCGACGCCGCCGATCAGGTGCGGCAGGCCCTCTTCGAGTTCCATCGGTTCGGTGAGGTCTCTGGCCAGTTCCGTCAGGAAGCAGCTGGGCTTCATCATGATGAGGTTGCCGCCGCGATTGCGGTAGACTTGCGGCAGGACCAAGTACAACTCGTCGCGGGCGCGGGTGACGGCGACGTGAAAGACACGCCGCTCTTCTTCGAGGTCTTCCTCGCGATTCATCGCCATGTCGGTCGGGAAACGGCCGTCAGCCAGCCACGGGATGAAAATAACCGGCCACTCCAGGCCCTTGGCCTGGTGGACCGTGCTGAGGATGACGAACTCCTGCTCGACTGGGCCTTCCACGCAGGTCTCGCCCGAGAATTCGCCCGCCAGGGACACATCGGCGAGAAACGCCTCCACGTTCTGGTACTGGCCGGCGAAGTTCGCCAAGGCGCGGATATCCTCCCGCCGCATGGCCGCGTTGTCGTAGTGCGAGACAAGGTAGTCGTCGTAGAACCGCTTGTTGGCCAGATCGATGACCTCCGCCGGCGAATCGATTTGGCGCGACTCCTGGAGCAGGCCCACGAATTCCTGAAAGAACGGCTGTGCGCTCGTGGGCAGCAGACTGGCCGTCTCGATGCCCAGGACCTCGTTGAACGGGTCCGCGGCACTGCTGATGTGCTGCCAAACCCGCTGGGAGATCGCACTGCCGATGCGCGGCAGCATCTGGAGCAGACGCAGCCAGGCCAATTCGTCGTGGGGGTTTTGCTGGACGCGGAGGTAGCAGAGAATGTCCTTCATGTGCGCCTGCTCGAAGAAGCGCAGGCCGCCCCGAATGTGGAACGGGATATTGCGGCGCTGGAATTCGAGCTGAATCTCCAGCGAGTGCCAGTGGCTGCGGTAGAGGACCGCGATATCGCCAAGCGTGCGGCCCTGGTCGAGCAGGTGCAGCACGTATTCCGCAATGAACCGCGATTGGGTGAAGTGGTCCTGGCAGGCCACGATCGCGGGTTTGAGACCCGAGGAGCGGATCGCCTTGAGGTTCTTCGGCAACCGGCGGCTGTTCTGGGCGATGCTGGCGTTGGCCAGGGTCAGAATCTCCGGCACAGAGCGGTAGTTCGTTTCGAGCTTGTATTCCTTGGCATCCGGGTAGCGCTGCTTGAACGTGATGATATTCTCGAAGTTCGCCCCGCGGAAGCTGTAGATCGACTGCGAGTCGTCGCCGACCACCGTCAGGTTGCGGTGCTTCGAGGCCAGCAGATCGACGATCGCGCCCTGGATGGCGTTGGTGTCTTGGTACTCATCGACAAGAATGTGCTGGAATTGTGCGGCCAGCATCTCGCGGACGTCCGCATGGTCCATCATCAGCCGCAGCCAGGCGCTGAGAAGATCGTCGAAGTCCAGGAGTTGCCGCAGGCGTTTTTTCTCCGTGTAGAGCACGAGCACCCGCTCGATGCCGTCGAACTCCTGGATAAACATGGGGAACCGTTTGCTGATAACTTCCGGCAGCGGTTCGAGCGTGTTCTGGAGGAAGCTGGAGATCGCGGCCAGAACATTCTTCTGGGGAAACCGCCGCTCGCGGATATCGACACCCGCCTCCTGGACACACGAGGCCAGCAGGTCCTTCGCGTCTTCGCGGTCAAGGATGGTGAAATCCGGCGAGATGCCGAGCCGCTTGCCGTGCGTGCGGAGGATGCGGTTGGCAATGTGGTGGAAGGTGCCGCCCCAGATGTCGCGGGTCTTCTGCTTGACGAGCAGCTCGACCCGGTTGAGCATCTCGCGGGCCGCCCGGTTGGTGAAGGTAACGAGCATGATCCGCCCGGGATCGACGCCGTGGTGTACGAGCCAAGCCAGACGATATGTCAGGGCCCGCGTCTTACCGCTGCCGGCCCCCGCCACGACGAGCATCGACCCGCCCGCCGCCGTCGCCACCGCCAACTGCTCCGGATTCAGGTCCGCCCCAAAATCGATATCTCCCGCCGCCGTTCGCGACTGGAGTGTGAATTTCCGTGCCATAGTGCTTCGCTATTTCGGGTCATGAATGATCGCCCCCGGGCCATCCCACCAAGGCTGATAGACGAGCATACCACGAAACTGAACGGAAATCATCCACGAAGCAAAGCAGCACAGACGAATTCACCCACCCCAAGCACTGAGCCGAAAAAGAAAGAGCCCGGCGGTATTGGTCGCCGGGCTCTTGGTTAGTACACAGCAAATGTAGCTTAGACGCTGTCGCGAATGACAAACGGCTCGCGGTAGGAGCACTGGATGTATTTGTTGGCCAGCTCGGCGTTGGCGCCGACGAAGCGCTCCTGCTGGCGATCGTAGGTCAGCGCCGGTCCGAGCACGAACGGCTGCTTCTTCAGATCGACCTCGTTGCCTTCGAGTTGCTCCAGCATATCCTTGAGCGTGTTCAGAGCGTCCTCGTGGGTCTTCATGCCGGCCCGAACCTGGTCCGCGGTCGCCTCCTGGCCGGCCCGCCAAGCCATGTTCGCCTGGTGGCAGATCGCGGTGCCGTAGTGCCCGACCTCGATCTCGGCCGCCAGATCCTCGCGCCGGCCGCTGCGGACGGCATTGATGAAGTTCGGGGCGTGCCCGGCCCCGGCGTCGCCCTTGTACTGGTGGACGCGTTTGCCGTCGTTGTCGTAGAACCAGCCGCCGCCGCGGGCGATGCGGAGGGAGCCGTGCTCGCACTGGATGTAGTTGCCGCCGCGCGAGCCGAGGTAGACCGCCCCGTCCTTGCCGCCCTTGCGCTTGGGGTCGGAGAGATTGCGGATATCGACGACCAGCGGCAATCCGTCATAATCCATGAGGGCAAAGTGCATGTTGGGCGTCTGGCCGTTGTCGTCCCAGGCGAAGCGGTTGCCCGCCGCGACCACCTTCGTGGGCACGCTGTTCCAGCCCAGGATGTGGCGGACGTCATCAAGGTAGTGAATGCCCCAGTTCGCCATCTCGCCGTCGCCCCAGTTCCACTGCCAGTGCCAGTCATAATGGAACTGCTTGCGCATGACCGGCGTCATCGGCGCGGGTCCCGCCCAGAGGTTGTAATCGACGCTCGCGGGCACCGGCTGCGGCTCGGTCACCTTGCCGATGCTCGCGCGGGAATGGAGGACGGAGCAATGGATCCACTGGACCTTGCCGTACTTGCCCGCCTGGATGTCGCGAGCGGCTTCCTTCACGGCCGGACACGACCGGTGCTGCGTCCCCGCCTGCACGATCCGATTGTACTTGCGGGCCGCCTCGACCATCTTGCGGCCCTCCCAGATCGCGTGGCTGACGGGCTTCTCCACGTACACGTGCTTGCCCGCCTGGCAGGCCAGGACGGTCATCAGCGAGTGCCAGTGGTTCGGCGCCGCGATCACCAGGGCGTCGATGTCCTTGCGCTCCAGGAGCTTGCGGACGTCCGTGTACCCCGTGATGGCGGAGTCCTCAACATTGTACTTCTTCTTGAACTGGGCCACCCCCTGCTCCAGGACCTGCTTGTCCGCGTCGCACAGCGCCACGACCTTCACGCCCGGAATCTTCATGAAATCGGTGATGTGCTGCCCGCCTCGACTGTGAATCCCGGCGATTCCCAGCCGGATCTCGTTATTGGCCCCCCGCACACTCGGCACCACGCCGTCGAACGAAGACAGGGCCACAAACGACCCGGCCGTCACGGCCATACCACGTTTCAAAAACCCCCGGCGGTTCATCCCACTCATCATCGGCTCCTTTCGAAAAACCCAAGCTGCCACCGGTCGCGGCCTACAAACGCGACGCGCGAATCAGACGGTCATTGTAGCACGTTGCCCCGCCATGTCCAAGCCGAACCCGCCGGCGGGCATGGTCACGGACCACATCGACGGCGACGGCCTGAACAACCCCCGCTTCAACCTGCGCAACTGCACGCCCCAGCAGAACCGCCAGAACACCCGCCCGCGTAAGAAGTCCTCGCAATACATCGGCGTCTACCGCCGGGGCGACAAGTGGTACGGCAAGCTCAAACACAAAGGCATCCCCTACCACCTCGGCCCTTTCGACACGGAGATCAAAGCCGCCAAGGCCCGCGACAAAAAGGCCATCGAGCTTTTCGGCGAATTCGCCTGGCTGAACTTCCCGGACGAAACCGGGTAGCACAGCCGCCCCCGGCTGCGCCATCAACCGCCCTTTCAAGCGCAGATTAACGCCGATGCACGCCGATTTCCAACTGGCAGCCGGGAACTGCCAACCGCCCATGGAAGAAGCGAGAGGCGTTGTGCCAGATTTGTTGGAGATCATGGATAGCCAGAAATTGTGATGGACGCCTTCAATTCGGCCGAACAAATACTATATTCTTCCGATTTTTGCGGAATTCCGGATCTTACAGGCGATAATTTGGTAAGTCGGCTGGGCAGCTATCACGCAATATATAGTGGTCCGTGTGTGGCGTAAGCCCCACTTATTGGGCCTCGCGGAAATAGAGCGGCCGAGCAGTTGTCTGTCCCGATCGCGCGTGTAAGAAAACCTTGACGTAACCACGGGGTCGCGATACATTTGATGTTCTGGACGCAAGTTGACGTGTTAACACGGTTGCATGAGAAGAGAGAGGTTCGACACCGCTTGGGCTTCTCCTGGTTTGAAGTGATGGTGTTCACCGGAGGGCTTACGCCAGCGCATGAATGGCCGCCAGCTTAGGATGGGTGAATGAAAGGGAAGAAGGCTTCACAACGGACGACTGATTTCATCGTGTCTATTGTGAAAGCCCCTTGAGCCTGTGGCGAGCCGCGGGTTCCGGGAGGATGTTACATGTATCCCATAGAACGATTACTGAATTTCGCATAATATAGTGACAGATTTTTCGCATAATATATTGACACCAGCGTTTCGTTCTCGTAGGCTGTCCGCATGGACAGAAAAGGACGAACACGAAGGGACTTCGACGAGTTGGAGAACCGCCGAAAG
>JAPLMX010000089.1 GCA_026386805.1 Phycisphaerae bacterium
GGCTGGATGAGCAAGTGTCGTGCGATTCTGATTCGTTACGCCAAGAAGTCATGCAATTACCTGGGCCTGATCCAACTGTGCTGCGGCCTGCTTTGGTATCGCCGTCAGCACCGCCTGAGCCTTTTGAGATAGTTACTTAGCCCATGCGGGAATTTGGGCATGACCGGACAGAAACAGCAGGGGCTGAAGCCCATCCTACAAACTGCCACCCAAGGCGTCTTCCGTTCACAGGTTCGAGAGTCAGACAGTGAGTGATAACGGCGACAGCAGGTTAGAGAAGATCCGGGAGCGGATCAAGGAGTTCCCGACCGGGCCGGGTCTGTACTTCATGAAGGACGCCGAGGAGATCGTCCTGTACATCGGCAAGGCGAAGAACCTCCGCGCGCGGGTGGCCAGCTATTTCCAGCCGAGCAGCAACTTGGAAGCCTCGCGCGGACCGCACATCGTCGAGATGGTCAGCAGGGTCGATCACGTCGATTACCTGGAGGCCGAGAGCGAGGTCGATGCCATGCTCAAGGAGGCCCGGCTCATCAAGGACGTCCGCCCGGCCTATAACATGGACCTGCTGGACGATAAGACCTTCCCGTACCTGGAAGTCACGAGCCGCGAAGGTTTTCCGGGCGTCTACATCACCCGCAAGCCGCACGAGAAAGGGACCCTCCTCTTCGGCCCGTTCACGAACGTCAGCGACCTACGCGGGGTCCTGGTGGAGCTGCAAAAGATCTTCCAATTCCGCACCTGCACCTTGGACCTTCGAGAGGACGACCCGAAGCGGCGGTTCTTCCGCCCGTGCCTGCTGCACAGCATTCACCAGTGCACCGCCCCGTGCGGGGCCAGGATCGAGAAAGAGGAATACCGCAAGATCATCAAGGACTTCGTCCGCTTCCTGCGGTCGAAGCGTTCGACCATCCTGCGCGATCTGCAACAGAAGATGGAGGCGGCGGCCAGGAACCTCCAGTACGAAGAGGCCGGGATGCTCCGCGACCGCATCCGCCTGATCGAGAGCTTGGACTCGCGCGGCACCCTGAGCGAGCACGTCCAGCCGGAGGTGTTCGCGTCCGATCCGACCGAGGCCCTGGTCAAGCTCCGCGACATCCTGCAAATGCCGGACCAGGTCCGGATCATCGAGGGGATCGATATCGCCAATATCAGCGGGGCCGAGGCGGTCGGCTCCTTGGTCAAGTTCATCGACGGCCGGCCCTTCAAGAACGGCTACCGGCGTTTCAAGATCAAGACCGTCAAAGGCATCGATGATTACGCCATGATCGCTGAAGTCGTCCGCCGGCGCTACAAGTACGCCCTGCGCGGCGAGGAGCTCTGGCCCGACCTGATCCTCATCGACGGCGGTTTAGGCCATTTGCACGCTGCCGAGACCACCCTCCAGGAGATGATCGCCGACAGCATCGCCGCGGGCGAATCCGTGGAGATGCCGCACACGAAACTGGCCTCCATCGCCAAGCGGGAGGAGGACATCTACCTCCAGGGCAGCACACAACCCCTGAAGCTCGGCGCCCACTCTCCGGTCCGCAAACTGCTCCAGTACGTCCGCGACGAAGCCCACCGCTTCGCCCAGCACTACCATCACCTTCTGCGCAGCAAGAAAATGCTGAATGAAGGCTAATCCCTCCGCGTCGCTTCGCCTTCATAAATCGGCCGATCCGGCCCATTGCGGGCTTGCATCGGGAGGCATCAGGGATTAGAATAGTCATCGTGTGGAGGTCAAACCCAGACCTTCGAGGAGCCGTCGTTCGGAAGGAAGGAGAATGGTGTATGAGCCACCGAAATGCCTTTACGCTGATCGAGCTTCTGGTCGTTATCGCCATCATCGCTCTTTTGATGGCTATCCTGATGCCCGCCTTGAGCCGCGCCCGCGAACAGGGCAAGCGAACCGCCTGCGTGAACAACCTGCGGCAACTGACGCTGGGCTGGATTCTGTACTCCGACGACAACAACGATAAGATCCCGGCGGCCAACACCGGCGCCACTGGTGCGTGGGTGGTCTACGCCGCCGCCACCACCACTGAGGAGACCAAAATCAACGGCATCCGGTCAGGAGTCCTCTTCAAGTATTGCCCGGAGGTCAAGCTGTACAAGTGCCCGACCGGCGTTCGCGGCGAGGTCGTCACGTATGCCATTACCGACGCCATGAACGGCTACAGCGGCATTCCGGGCACGACGGACCTCATGGTCTACCGCCGGATGCAAATCAAGCGGGCCGACGAGCGAATCGTCTATCTCGATGAAGGACGCCTGAGCCCCAACAGTTGGACGCTCTGGTACGACCAGGAGCGCTGGTGGGACCAGATCACCGCCCGCCACGGCGACGGCACGAATTTCGGGTTCGCCGACGGCCACGGCGAGTACTGGAAGTGGAAGGACCCCCGCACGGTCAAAGTCGCGAACATCGACTACGATACGTGGCAGAACAGCACCCGCAACGGCGCCGACTCCTTCTCCTATGGCAACGAGGACCTGCACCGCGTCCAGAGAGGGGTCTGGACCAAGCTCGGCTACACGCCCAGCCCCCAGCCGTAGCGCGACAGGCGACCGGGAGTGTGTGTGCTTCCCCGTCCAGCGGTTGCGAAGCTCGTGGCGAGGGCGTCCCGCCCTTGCGTGACGAGGCCATCCTGGCCTCGCTCTTCTCGGCTACGATGCGGTCCCGGCATCCAATGTGCAAGGGCAAGATGCCCTCGCCACCGATTATTTCTTGCCCGTGTCGGCCTCAAAGTAACGGAAGAACGCCTCGCACAACTGCTCACCGAAGAGTTCCCACCGCTGGGCGGACGGGCAGGCGCTGAGGCCCGCGATCCAGTTCGCGTTGAGCTCCAGCACGCAGGCGTGGACGCCGAAGCGGTCGAGCAAGCCTTCGCCAATCGATCCGGGACTGCTGGTGCTCGCACGGGAGGTACGCTCCGTATACCAGGTGTACTTGCGGAGCACCGTTTCCAGCCGATCCATGCTCCTGAGGTACTCGTCCAGACCCTTGACCGGCCGATCAACGTGCAGCCCGCCGGATTCGTCGTTGTGCAGGTCGATCATCAGGTCGGGCTTGTGCCCTTTCGCCACCATCGACCCCAACCAGGTTTCCAGAGCACAATTCTCGGGATTGACCGCGGGATCGGCGGGCTTGTCCCACTTGCGATTGAGGTCCGACCCGAGCAGGTTGAACCGCGTCCGGCCCCGGGCGACACCGTCCTTGTTCGCTATGGGCAGGAGGTAGACGCAGTACGCATCTAAGTACCGCTGGGCGTCCTCGTCGTCGCGGAGCAGCCGTTTGATGACGCCCTGGGCGACCCAGTTGCCCCCCGGCTCCCACGGATGGGCGCGGGCCCGCAGGAATACGCGATGCGCCGCCTCGGGATTGCCGACGCGGATGATTTCCAGCTCGCGGCCCTCGACCGTCTTGCCGATCGGCGTGATCTCCACGCGGCGGTCGCCGCGAATGTCCCGCTTGAGTCTTTCGAGATCGGATAAGCGATACGGCTCCAGCCGGGCCAGATAGAGCGAGCCTTTGTCCACCCGCACCTGGAACCGTAGGAAATTGTCGGCCGTCTTCTCCGTGGGGATCGTCTGCCACGAGCGGCCGTCCTCGGAGACAAAACATACCGTCCGCGGGTCGATGGGCGAGCCCTTTTGGCCGTTCCAGACGTTGTCGAAGTTGTGCAGCACAAAGGTTAAGTCGGCCCCGGGTTCCGCCTGGACCTGGAAGAACCAATGCCCATTGGCCCGATTCGGCGAGGCCCGCTCCCGGTCGTAAATGAGATACACGTTGACCAGATTATTCGCGTCCGCGTCCCAGTAGAGAGGCGACGCGTTTTCAAAGCTCGTATTGAGAAAGACCAGATCGGATTGCCAGGTGAGGACCTCGGCCCGCCCCGGCGTACAAAACACAAGTGAGAGTAAAGCGCAGAAAATCGTCGCCCAGACATGCGCCTTTGCATTCTTGTGACGACCACGCCGGGCCGAATCGCGATTCTCTCTTTCCCATGACATGGCTTCTTCCTTTCATTGCGAGCCGGTGACAATCAGAGGTTAGCACAGGTACGGGTGCGCGACAAGACTGTGGTTGGCTATATCCGGGTGGCACGTCCAAGCGTAGCTTGAGCGTGTTTCCCGTGTACGATAGAGCACGGTCAAACCAGTTTGGCCGTGCCACCCAAAACACCACCCAGGTGGCTGTACAGGTGCAAGGCAGGGGTGGTTTGGCCTCGCTTGTCGCGCAATCCGTCACGCGGCGTCTTGACCGGCCGGGGTCAATCGGTAGGATGGGGCGTTCTTGCCGGGCGGTTAGAGCCCGGGCACAGGAAAGGATCTGCAAGACCATGACAGGTTGTGATAAGAAGCTGGGTGTGATTTTCGATATGGACGGCGTCCTGGTGGATACGGCCTGGGCGCATCGGCGGTCCTGGTTCGATCTGGCCGAAAAGGAGGATCTCGATATCTCCGACGAATTCTTCCGCCGGACGTTTGGCATGCAAAACGACGCGATTCTACCCATGCTCCGGCCGGGCCTATCGAAAGAACAGATGGATCGCCTGGCGGACCAGAAGGAGCTGCGCTATCGGGACATCGTGAAGGAGCGCATCGGGCTCGCGCCGGGGGCCGAGGCCCTGCTGAAGGACTTGAAACACCATGGCGTTCGCCTGGCCATCGGCTCCTCCGCCCCGCCGGAGAATCTGGATGTCTTCTGGAATCGACTCTCGCTGGCGAGCTGGTTCGACGCCCGCGTAACGAAAGAACAGATCGCTCACAGCAAACCCTCACCCGAGACGTTCCTCAAAGCGGCCGAGAAGCTCGGCTTGGCCCCGGCACGCTGTGCGGTCGTGGAAGATGCTGTGCCGGGCGTGCAGGCCGGGAAAGCCGCGGGCATGCGCGTAGTGGCCGTCACCACCACACGGCGGCGCGAACATCTGACGCAGGCGGACCGCATTGTCGATAACCTCTCGGAACTGAAGGCGGCGGACTTCCTGGCCTTACTCAATCATCAGTCGTGAGAGTTGCGATTTGGCATCTCCGGTGGTTTACATCAAGCTCGTTCTGACCGCCCTGTTCTGGGGCGGCACCTTCGTCGCCGGTCGGCAGGTCGCGGGGAACCTCGGACCGTTCAGCATCGCGTTTCTGCGGTTTGCGATGGCCTCCGTTCTGCTGCTCGGTCTCACGCGGATCCAGGAGGGCCGGCTCCCGCCCGTCGGCAAGCGGGAGATCCTGTTGGTCATCCTGCTGGGATTGACCGGCGTCTTCGCCTACAACGCCTTGTTCTTCAAGGGTCTGAGCCTGATCGAGGCCAGCCGGGCTTCGCTGATCGTCGCGACCTGTCCGGCCTTCATCGCCATTGCGTCCGTCCTATTCCTCCGCGAGAGAGTCACCTTCATCCAGGCGATCGGCATACCGTTGTCGATCCTCGGGGCCACCGTGGTGATCTCGCAGGGCGACCTGGGCCAGATCGTCGCCGGCGGCGTCGGCCGGGGCGAGCTGTTCATCCTCGGCTGCGTCCTGAACTGGGCCATCTATTCGCTGGTGGGCAAGGTGGCTATGCGACGGCTCTCGCCTCTTGTCTGCGTCTCGTACTCGTCGCTGGCCGGTGCAATTGCCTTGGCCGTCCCGGCCCTCTTCGAGGGCCTCACACAGACAGTCCGCCGGGCCTCGCTGCTGGACTGGACGTCGATCGCCTACCTGGCGGTCTTCGGGACGGTGCTCGGTTTCGTCTGGTTCTACCAGGGCGTCCGGCTGATCGGTACGACCCGCGCGGGCCTGTTCATCAACTTCGTCCCGATCTCCGCCGTGATCCTGGCGTCTCTCCTGCTCCACGAGCCAATCACATGGTCCTTGGCTGTCGGGGCAATCCTCGTCCTGTCCGGCGTGTACCTGACGAATCGAGCATCCCCACGCCAAATGCCGCAGTCGAAAGGCACACGCGAGTGAAATCCCCTGGGGAGGCACAGACCTGCGGTGCCATGCTTACGCCCGCGTAAGCATGTTCTCTGCATCGGATCGAACATGTCTACGCGGGCGTAAGCATGGCACCCACCACTTCGCACGTCAATCCCCATGCCCTCGGGGCACTAGGGCTTGGCCGCTCCCACGACCAGGACCGAGAACTCGGTTTGGACGTTGCAGGGCAGATAGAACTGGTGGGTCTTCGGATCGCGCGTGATCGTCCGGGCACCGTTGGCCGTCTTGAGCGTCTGGACCACCGTGAACGTGCCGACGGGTCCTTCTTTCACGGCTGTCAGGGTGCCGTCCCGGCCGTTGGCGCTCGCCGCCAGTCCCAACTGCGGATCGAAGGCAACTCCGTCCACGCCCGAGCCCACAGGCACAGTGGCCAGCACTTTGCCTTGTTCGGCATCGAGGACAACCATCAACTTATTCGAGCAGCCGGAGTAGAGTCGATGATGTTCCCGGTCCAGGGCCAGGCCCGAGGGCTCCTCGCCCGGAGCGATCGGCCAGTGAGCCAGGACCTTCCCTTCTTTGCTGTCAATCGCGACGATTTCGTTCTTGTCCTCTACATTGACGTAGACATGGCCGGCGCCGTCGGCCACGCCGGTCTCCAGCTTGCCGCCCACCGGCAGCGACACGGGTGCCTTGTCCAAGGCCGCAGGATCCACGATGGTCACATCGCCGCTTCGGCCGTTGAAGGCAAGGACTTTCTTGGACGCCGGGTCGTAGATGATCGAGTCGGGATTCCGGCCGGCCTTGATCTTCCGCAGCGTCTTCAAGGTCTTGAGGTCAAAGACGCTGAGCATGCCCTCTTTGCCGTTCGAAGTGAATCCCAGATTCTGCTCGGGGACCAGTGCGATGCCGTGCACCCCGGGGGTGTCGGCGATCTCCCCGATTGGCGTGCCCTTGTCGGCATCGAGCACCATGACCCGCGTGGCGTGGGACACGTACAGCCGTCGTGCTTCCAGATCGACGGTGAGGTAGTCCCACCCGCCCGGTCCCCCCACTTTGAAGGTGTTGAGAACCTTCAATGGGCCGGCGTCCGCCGACGCGTTCGCCTGGGCGGCCGCGAGCGAGGATACAGTCATAGACGCGGCCGCAACTGCGGCCAAAACAACCACAACCGATACAATGTGACGCTTCATAAGAACCTCCATTTGAACATGAGATCGTGCTTGGGCCAGCTTGTGGCAATACACCAGTGGAGGCCGATGTGCATTAGCATAGAACGATCTCTCGTACAACGCAATAGCGCCCGGTCCACGATTCTGTGTCGTGCAAAACGCTGGTCGCCCGAATCGCCAGCATTGGTGAGACTGCGTGTTGTCGTAGCACAGGCACGGTCGTGTACCCGCGGCCCTACACGATTCGGCGTACCGCAGGGACTGCCTTGAGACAGGACGTCAGGAGGATGGAGGCGAAAATGATGACGGCGGAGACGGCAGGGATCCAGAGGAGCGGTTGCCCAAGCATGGGCTGGGTCGGGACACCGAGTCTCATCACGACAAACAGGAAAAGGGGATGGACCAGATAGACACCGAAGGACAAGCCATCCAGATAGCGCAAGACCTTCCATGAGTGCGCGCCGCCGACGCTTTCCTGCCTGAAAAGCCCTGAGGCAAGAAGGAATACGCCAGCCGACAGCAGAATGACAAAGACGCTGTGATGGCTGGACAGATAGAACTCGATACGATGGAACAGAAGCCCGGTGCCAACGGCAATTCCGAGCCAGACGGTCAGCACTCCCATGGCGAGGTACTTGATCCACCGGTGCGGCACCACAACCCGGCTGAGCAGATATCCGCACAGGTTAGGATGGAATGTAGGCGACGAACATCGAGAAAACGGTGGGCTTGCCCTGGCCGGCGGTGAACGTGCTGATCAGGCTGTGGGCGGAAACGGCGGCCAACAACGGCACGACGGTCCAGACCAGCTCGCGAAGGCTCGCCCTGCCTACAAACGGCTGTAGGAGAGGCGTGATGCAGTAGAGGCCGGCGATCACATACAGATACCAAAGATGGCCGTAGGCGTGACCGCGAACCAAGTCTCGCACGAGCAGCGGCCACGGGTCATCTTCGAAGCAGACGCGTAGGCCGAGGTAAAACACGGTCCAGAAGACCAGCGGAGCCAGAATCCGCCCCCTCCGCCTCCGGTAGAAGACGCCCGGAGGCTGGAGCCTGTGCGGGCTCAGCAGCAAAGCGCCGCTGATCATGATGAACACCGGCACGCACCACCGCGTGGAGGCGTCGTAGAAGTCCGCAACCCACCAAGCGGGGGTCCCGTATGCTCTGTCCCGGAGCCAAAGACTGATAACGTGCAGGGCGGCCACTCCGCAGGCAGCCGTCACCCGCAGAACCCCGATGGCCGGCAGGTAGCGTGCCGCCGCCGCCGTGACAGAGCCAGAGGTCCTCCGGCCGCGCAACATCAGGAGCGCCTCGGACAGAGCCTGCGACTCATCATGCACACCACTCATAGACATCTCCAACGATTCGCGGATGCGTTTCTTTATCGGCGAAGCGAGCGTACCGGGATAAACTCCCGGCTCCCTTGCCGCTGTTATTACGCCTCGGCCGCATCAAGGCGTTGGATTATCGGTCAGACTGTTGCCGCGAAGCGACCGACCGCGTTACCGCCGTGACCGGTCCGGTCACCCACCCCTCCCGGCGGGAAAAGGCTGCAAGTGCAACTATATCCGCAGGCCCAGGACCACACCCACCCCTCCCGGCGGGAAAAGGCTTGCAGCCATCCCCCGCCTGGGGTACTTTGTCCCTATGATTCGGATGCAACAAGTGCCAACCTGTTGGCTTCATGTCGAGGAGAAGAATCCATGAAAGAGCAAGTGAATCGCCGCACGTTCCTCACGCAGACTGCCGCCCTCGGGGCCGGCCTCACCATTCTGAAGCCCGGCATCCTCAAGGCCGGCAACTCGCCCAATGAGAAGCTCAACATTGCCGCCATCGGCGTCGGGGGCCGGGGCGCCGACGACCTCAACGAGGTCAAGAATGAGAACATCGTGGCTCTGTGCGATGTCAGCGAGACGAACCTCGCGGCGGCCGCCAAGAAGTTCCCGCAGGCCAAGACCTACAGCGACTGGCGCAAGTGCCTCGACCAAAAGGATATCGACGCCGTGGTTTGCGCGACAACCGACCACACTCACGCGTTCGTCAACGTCTGGGCGATGAACCGCGGCAAACACGTCTACTGCGAGAAGCCGATTGCCAACTCGGTGCAGGAGGCCCGGATCGTCCGCGAGACGTATCTAGAGTAAGGGCAAGCTCGCCACGCAGATGGGGACCCAGATTCACGCCACGGACAACTACCGGCGCATGGTCGAGCTGATCCGCCGGGGCGCGATCGGCACCGTCAAGACGGTGCACGTCTGGTGCAGTCGCACGCCGGAAGGAGGAAGCTACCTGCCGGCCGTGGAGCCGGTGCCACAGGGCCTCGATTGGAACCTCTGGATCGGCCCGTCGCCCTTCCACCCCTACAATCCGGGCTACGTCAAGGGCGGCTGCTTGACTTGGAACCGCTTCTGGGATTTCGGCAGCGGCCAGATTGGTGACATGGGCAGTCACATGATGGACATGGCCTATTGGGCCCTCGACCTGCGGCTGCCGACGACCTGCGAAGCCCAGGGATCACCTCTGAGCGCCGACACGTGTCCGCAGTGGCTGACCGCCCAGTGGACCCATCCGGCCAACGACTGGAGACCGGCCGTGACGCTCAACTGGTACGATGGCGGCAAGAAGCCCGGGCTGCCCTCCGAAATCTTCAGCCGGGAGGCGCTGTTCAAGGGCGTGCTGTTCCATGGCGACCAGGGCGATTTGATCTGTGACTACAGCTTCCGCGTCCTGATGCCCAGGACGGAGGCCGGCAACATGACGCACTACCAATCGCCCAAGAAAGAGGACCTGATCCCGCCGTCACTGGGTCACCACCAGGAGTGGATTGTCGGCTGCAAGACGGGCAAGCCTACGCTGTGCAACTTTGACTACGCCGGCGCGATGATCGAGAACAACCTGCTGGCCCTGGTCTCCTACCGCCTCGGTGAGACGTCGAAGAAGAAAATCCGGGAGAACAAGCAGGAGAAGGAAGTCGAGGTCACCAGCGGCAAGCCGCTCGAATGGGACGCCAAGAACCTCAAGGCGACCAACTGCCCCGAAGCGGATCAGTACATTACGAAGAAGTACCGCCAGGGCTGGGTCCTCAACGGTTAGGTATCGAGTCTCGAGTAGTCCACCTGCATCTCCGGGTGGCAGCCTCAAGCGCAGCTTGGGGATGGTTTCACATACCAGCGTTTGCCATCCCCAAGGCCTGCGGCCTTGAGGCTGCCACCCAAAACTATTGCGAACGCCTGCGGGCCGGGAGACGGTTATGAATATGCGCGGGATTCTCTTTCAGCGACATCGTATCGCCCTTGCGATTTGTGTCCTCGCTCTTGGCTCATCCTGTTTTGGCCAGGAGGCGCCTTTCGACTGCTTCGCCGTGACGGACCTGGTCAGGGTCTTCGAGGACGGATACCAGTGCCCTGCTTCGCAGAAGCGAATCGAAGTCTTCGGCATCCGCAATGAGGTCCTCTCCGCCCAGTGCGTTGTGAAGGCCCGGCAGACGCTCCGTGATGTGACCACCTCCGTCGGCCCACTGAAGTCGAAGACCGGCAACACGGCCTTGCCGGCGGACTGCGTGGCCTGGAACTTCGTCGGCTCGGTTCTGATCGCGGAAAACGCACCGAACCACCGTAAGTCGGATCTCCTCCGTCCCGCGCCGGCTCGCTTCCCGGACTACCTGTCCGGCGCAAAGCAAGTGGCGGTGGAAGCAGGTCGGTGCCAGGCCGTCTATCTGACGATTCGCATACCGAAGGACGCTCAAGCCGGCGATTACGAGGGCGTTGTGACCTTTCGCACGGACCAGGGGGAACGGACGCTGCCTTTGGCCCTCACGATCCATCCACTAACGCTGCCGGATGAGCGCCACCTGATGGTCACCGAGTGGTTCTCCACGAACCGGTTCAAGCAGTTCCACGGTGTGGACCCCTCCGATCCCAACGCCTTCTACCGAATGTTGGCCGTCTATGCCCGCAACATGGCGGACCACCGGCAGAACGTCTTTCGAGTCTCCCTCGACCTGATCGCGACGACGACGCACAGCGACGGAAAGCTGACGTTCGACTTTTCCCGGTTTGACAAGTGGTGCGAGGTCTTCTGGAGCACCGGGCGGATGGACCTGCTGGAAACCGGCTTTGTCGCCCGCTTTCGTGACGGGGGCTGGTCCAGCAAGGAGATCGTGTTGCAGGATTTCCGTGTGCGCGACAAGGAGAAAGGCGTCTCCGCCACCATGCCGGGCCAGGAGTTCCTGCCGCAGTTTCTGCCCGCGCTGGAGCAGCATCTGCAGGAGCGCGGCTGGCTCGATAAGACCGTTTTTCACATTGCCGACGAACCCTCCAACCATAACATCATGAGCTGGCGGGAGGCCTCGGATTTCGTGCATCGCTACGGGCCGAGGCTCAAACGCGTGGACGCCATCGAGACGCCCCACGGCCTGGACCGGCTCGAAATCTGGGTCCCGAAGCTCGACCATTACGCCACGTGGCAGCCGGCGTATGACGACGCCCAGCGGCGTGGCAACGAAATATGGTTCTATACGGTCGGCATCTTTCAGGCCGGGGCGTACATGAACAAGACCGTGGACGTGCCGCTCATCCAGTCGCGGACCCTCCCCTGGCTCAACTACCGCTTCGGCCTGACCGGCTATCTGCACTGGGGCTTCAATTCCTGGACCGACGATCCCTTCGAAGCCCCCGGCCAGCACCGGGGCGACGGCTGGCACGTCTACCCCAAGAAGGGCGGCCTCCTGGATTCGCTGCGGTGGGAGCAGATGCGCAACGGCATTCAGGACTACGAGTATCTGCGTCTGCTGGAAGACAGGATCGGGCAAAGGAAGGCCGGCATGAGCCAGCGGGCCGCCTCGCTCATTGACCCGGCGCGACGCGGCGTCGAGATCGCCGCAAGCGTCGTCCGGACAACGGACGACTACAGCAATGATCCCAACGTCCTCTACGTCGCCAAAAGACAGATTATCGACGAGATCCTCGGCCTCGACCAGTCGCCGCGAATCGTCGTTGAGACCAGCCCGATGGAGCACTCCCGCGTGGCCGATAACGCCGCGATCGACGTCCACGGCTGGGTCGAGCCGGGTACTCGGATTACGATCAACGGCTCGGAAGTGCCGGTCGCCGACGATGGCCTGTTCCTGGAGAACGTGTCGCTCTCGTCGCGGAAAACGATCACCATCGAAGCCCGACAACAGAACGCGAAGAAGCAAGTGGTGCGCCGCTTCCAGTCCTTGCGCGAGTCGGCGAGCAACTGAGTTTCCCGCGTGAAGGAACGATTGGATGGCTGAATTGCCGGAAGGCTCTTCTCCCGACCCCAACGCGTCCATAGGCGCCTGGCGATCCATCGGCCGTCGCATTGCGAGTCTTTGCGGGTTGTGCGCGAGACCGTGCGTGCGATTCTGCCGCCTCGCCTGGCCCGGGGCGGCCGTTGGGTTGATCGTCGCCGCGTTGTTCTTCCCCGCTTACGGTGGACTGTGCATGGGGACCGGCCTGGGGGCGGTGGTCGATGTCGCCGGCTCTCTGCTCCTCGGCGCCGTCATTCTGACCCTGGCGACTCTGCTCGTCTTGCTTGGGCTGGTTTTCGCCAAACGCATGCCTTTGCGATTCAAAGCCCTGGTCGTCATCGCATTCGCCAGTCTTTTCGCTGTGGCGGGGCCTTTCGGCCTTTCGCCCGATTTTGTGTTGCATCTCGGCGGACCGCTCGTTCTGCTGCCGATGTTGGCCGGCGCGAGCGTCGCGATTCTGCGCCAGCGAAGGTCGAGGCGAGCCGGCCTCGTTTCCTGCATCATCGCCTCACTTATGCTGATCGGCGTCATTTCCGCCGGCGCTGTTCTCATCTACTGGCTGGCCGTTCCCGGAGACGACCCCTTCTTCAAGGATATCCGTGCAGCGACCGACAAGCAGACTCCTGGCCTCGACGTTCCCGACCCGTCCCAGGCCGGCCGCTACGAGGTGGCCACCCTATTCTACGGGAGCGGCACGGACCGTCGTCGGCCGGAGTATGCGGAGAAAGTGGACCTCACAACTGATCCGGTCGATGCCTCGGCGTTCCTCACGAACCTCAGCGGCTTCAAGGCCTGGGCCCGCCGCAAGTACTGGGGGTTCGAGCCGAAGAACTTTCCGCTCAACGCGCGGGCCTGGTGCCCCAAGGGCGAAGGACCATTCCCCCTGGTCCTCATCGTTCATGGTAATCACAAGATGGAGGAGTTCTCCGATCCGGGGTACGCCTATCTCGGCGCGCTCTTGGCCAGCCGGGGCTTCATCCTGGCTTCCATCGACGAGAATTTCCTCAATAGCAACTGGGCGGGCGACATCGGCGGCGAGAACCACGTCCGCGGCTGGCTCCTGCTCCAGCATTTCCTCGCGCGCGGCGCCCTGCTGAGCGGCGACGACCAGCGCCGGATCGCGAAGGTCTACCTCGCGGCGTTTCTGGAGGCCACGCTGCGGGACCGGAGCGAATACATCCCCATGTTCCGGGACCATCGCTGCGCCGCCCCGTGGCTGCCCGACACGGTTTACTTCAACCGGTTCGCCGATTCCCATCTGCGGATCGTCAGCGACTTCGATGAGTCGATTGACGTCACGAAGACCGCCATCGAGGGCGGCTCCCAGACGGCCTCCCATCTGGGTCTCTGGCGGCACCGCCGACTGGAAGGCCGCAGCGGCTGGTCGTTCCAGGATCGTGCCGCCCTCCTCGGCTGGAACACCGGTTCCGGGCCGCGGCCAGCGCCCGAGGACGCGCCCAGCTACACGATCACCCTGCCGGATGGCACCGCCGACCGCTGGCGAATCGACGGACACACGATCCTGTCGTTTTGCCTGGCCGACACCTGCGAAACGTGCGAGGCGCCGAAAGACGATAAGCCCGCGCGCGCACCGGAGCCGAATGCCCCGACAAATCCTGAGCCGAACGTTCCCGACCCAGCCCCGGGGAAACCGCCCCTCGACCTGACCATCGAGCTGGCGGCATCGGATGGCTCGGTCGCGAGCCTGCCGCTCAGTCATATCTGCCCCCTGCAGCCGATCCTCAAAGTGACATTCACGAAATGGCCCTACGGGGAGCGAATCCGCTTCAAGTCCTCCAGCGAGCCGGTGCTGCAAACCTATGAGATTCCTCTGTCGGACTTTGTGGAGGCGAACCCGAAGTTCGACCCCGGCCTGCTCAGGCAGATTCGGCTGCGCTTCGACCGCACGCGGACCGCCGTCATCCTCCTCGACGACGTGGGACTGGCCGCGGATCTTCTGAACCAATGAAGTTTTTTTGCCCTGTGCGTCCCAGGAATGCACGAATAGCGGCATTCTATGCGGAAACTGGCAATTCTCATTTCTCCTG
>JAPLMX010000091.1 GCA_026386805.1 Phycisphaerae bacterium
GCCGTTCTTTCATGGTAGTTCTCCTGGGCCCGGCGGGGCCTTCCTCAAGGGGAACTACCTACCCAAAAACACGCACGAAACGGCAGAGCCTTGTGAATGCTCACCGGCAGAGCCGGTGGTTAACGGAAACGCAATTTGTCTAGGGGGTAAAACCCTACGGGCTCGTTTTTGATCCATTCGGCAGCGTGAACGACGGGTTGTCGATTCCCCAAGACCGTGGGAACAAACGGCACGAGGACCTGGCTCGGCGTCCGTCCGGGACGGCCCGAAACCTGTCCGGCCTGTCAAACTCTCCCAGCGACGAGGTCCGTTTTCTCGCAGTACATTTGATAATCGCAGGTAGGGTAATACCCCATAGGAGAAGACCGACCCGCGGCGCAATATGGCTCCCTGCAGACTCCAAAACGCAATAGGGACAACAAAGAAAGGTTGGAGGACCAGGTGACCCTGGAGGAGACCAGGAGCAAGGAGGCTCGCCGAGCGCTGCCGGCTGGTGCATGGAGGCGCCAGTCGGCGGTGAACCGGTGGCCCATTGAAAACAGAACCCCAGGGCAAACGCAAAGCCGCTCGATAGCACTACGCCGTATGTCATTGCGAGCGAAGCGAAGCAATCTCCCACGCTGAGCGTTGAGATTGCTTCGTCGCTGCGCTCCTCGCAATGACATAGACGCGATCTGCCAGACGACTATGCGTTTGCTTTGAACAGGACCCGTATTGTGCTTGAGGATCCGTTCGAGTTTGCAGAAGACAGGCTCGCGGCCTTGGCGAGTCTTCAAATGATCGGGTAAGGCCGCCTGGATTTCCGGTGTCAGAGCCTATATTGTCCGTGTAAGTGCAGCCTTCAAACCCCCGCGCAGTCCTGCTCCTCCCTCCCTTGCCAAAGGAACGCGGGGGCTTTTTCTGTTGCGTTCGGCAGCATGAAGCCCCCGATGGAAGAGCTGGATGAAGGCTACCCAAGATGGCCGAGCGTAATTGCTTAGACCTCACGACGGACTCCCGCAAAGGTTTGGCGCCGCGTCCTTCGGGGACCGTCCGGCCTGTTCGGCCCGCCGATTTCCGCCGTCGGCCGCATCCGGATATGGGCGGTACGTCCAATAACTCCGGGTAGGGTAACACCCCATAGAAAAGGACCGGCGCATGGTGTGATAATATGCGCCTTGGTTCGGCTGCGAACGCAACCGCGAGGAGGCTGGTGAATCGACGCCGGCTGGTGCGTCCGTGTCCCCGTCGGCCGTGAATGCTGATCCCCTCAAGGGGAGAATCCTGTAGTGCAGGTAATCGAGAATGGAACATGGGCTTCATCGAGGTTCCTCATGTTATGCATCCGTGTTTGGACAATACATATAGGGGTTATCATGGCAAGAGAACAAGCACTTTCGGCACTTCCCTCTGCAGATCGCCGGGAATCGCGGGATGCGAGGAATGACCAAGGACGTGATGCTTCGCCGAACGGCGACGTATTGATCCTTGGCAACGGGAACACAACGTCTCAGGAGGAAGCGATGCAGAGGATTGCCTCCCTATCCCCCATCCGACAAGGCAAGGTGCTGGACATCCGTCGCCGGATTGCGGAGGGGACCTATGAACTGACGGCTCGGCTGGATAAGGCGATCGATCGGGTACTGGAAGCGGTCACCGCCTAATTGCCGCGGCAATCCTTCGGCCGGCACAAGGTCGGAAATCAAGAAGGCCGAGGGGATCAAGCAGGCCAGGATTCTGGCGGCGGAGGGCGAGGCCGAAGCCATCCGGCTCGTCAACGAGGCGGCGAACCTGTACTTCGTGGGAAGCGCACAGCTTCTGAGAAAGCTCGAAGCCGTCGAGAAATCGCTGAGTCAAAATGCCAAGATCGTCATTCCTTCCGGTTCAGAACTCGTCAATGTGATCGGAGAACAAGCACGGGTTCCCCCGCGCCGGATCGATGGGGAGAGAATGGGCGAAGGTCCACCGTGCAACAATTTGGGCATGCGTCTTCATGTCTAATGCATTTTTTTCATACAAAATGCCTTTCTTCCAGCCGATATTCTCCGGTAGAATCAGGTGACATCGGTCTTCTGCGGCTTCCTGGGGAAGTCGCGAGGGCGGATAATGTTCTTGATTTCTTGGAACAAGGACGGTAGATTGACGATAATAGGATCATCGGAGGTAAGCGTTTTGTACCCCGGTGGGATGTAGTTTTCGGCAGGAATGGCACTTCGCGATCCCGCAGATCTCTTCGAAAGCCGCCTCTCAGCACGCTGTTCCGTTGGTCTTACGTGTTTAATGTGAGCTTCTGCAAGATGGAGATTAGGTTCACGGGAAGAATGAAGCAGTAAGTGCTTGATGCACAACGAGTTAGGCTACTTGCGCCAGGAGATCGCAAGAACCGGGTTGGTTGAGTAGTGTGAGCCTGCTCTCCATTTTGCAGAAGGTCGGTAGTAGTTTCATTGAGCGTTTTTTAGGACAATTTGAATGCCATTTACCAAACTGGGTCTTGCCGACCCGCTGCTGCGCGGAGTACTCGCCAGCGGTTACACGTGTCCCACAGAAATTCAGTCCGAGGCGATTCCCTTGGCCCTGAGCGGCCAGGATATTATCGGGTGTGCCCAGACGGGCACCGGCAAAACGGCGGCGTTCGTCCTGCCCATCCTGAGCCGGATCTTCCGCCTGACAAGACCCTCCGGGTCGAGCGACGAGCGGCCCGCCAAGGGGCAAAAGCGAGTTATCCGGTCCTTGATCCTGACGCCGACGCGGGAGTTGGCCGTGCAGATCGAGCAATCGATCCTCAATTACGGCCAGTTTGTTGGCGTGCGGGCGCTGGCCATCTACGGCGGGGTAGACATCAAAAGACAGTTTGAGACTCTGCGTCGCGGGGTCGATATTGTCGTGGCGACACCCGGCCGATTGATGGACCACATGCGGCGGGGCACCATTGACTTCAGGTCGATAGAAGTCCTCGTTCTTGATGAAGCCGACCGCATGTTCGACATGGGTTTCATCGATGACGTGCGCCGGATCATCGACACCCTGCCCGAGCAGCGGCAGACGATGCTGTTCTCCGCCACGATACCGCTGGAGGTCCAGCAGCTCGCCGCCGGCGTACAGAAGGACCCGCAGATGATCCAGATCGGCGAGCAGTGCAACCCGATCGACACCATCACGCAGCACGTGCACGCGGTTCTGCGGCAACAGAAGATGGACATGCTTCTGCACATGCTCCAAAACAGGCCGATGCACAGCGTGCTGGTCTTTTCCCGCACCAAGCACGGGGCGGACAAGATTCATCGGAAACTCGAGCATGCCGGCATCACGGCGGTCGCGCTGCATTCCGGGCGATCCCAATCGCAGCGTCAGCATGCTCTCGACGGCTTCAAAGACGGCAAATACCAGGTCATGGTGGCCACCGACATCGCCGCCCGCGGGATCGACGTGCGGGGCATCTCGCACGTCGTCAATTTCGACGTACCGCTCTACGCGAGGGATTACATCCACCGGATCGGCCGCACGGGAAGGGCCGCGACCACAGGGGATGCGATCACGCTCGTGGCTCCCGATGAGCAAGAGTACCTTCACAAGATCGAGCAGTTCATCGGACAGCGGTTCCAGCCGGAGGAATACGAGGGGTTCACTTGTGCCCAACTGATGGCAACGCTCTCTCGCTCCGAGGAGCAGACCCGGGCACAACGGTTGGTCGCTCGTGTCCGCAAGGCCGCCAAGAGACCCCGTATGACCCGCAGAAGGTCTCACCTGGCCGCCGCGCGTTGATTCGGAGAGTGAACCAAGGCCCCTCACGTTGGTATAAGACAATACGGTAGAGACGCAACCTCTCGTGATCTTGCGTCTCTACCAAGCCATAAGGATATGGGAGGGACAATTGTGCGACTCCTGCTGGTTCAACCCAACCTGTCGGAGGGCATCGGCTTTCATTTGGCGGCCTCGCCGGAGCCGCTGCATCTGGAAATGATCGCCGCGACAGTCCCGGAACATGAGGTGCGAATCCTCGATATGCGGCTGGACCGCGACTTGGAATCCGCGCTCACGAGCTTCCAGCCTCAGATGGTGGCCATCACCACCCTGACGCCGGAGGTCTATACCGCCCAGAACGTGTTGCAGCAGGTCAAGGAGTTCTCCAGCGAGATCTTCACCGTTGTCGGCGGTCACCATGCCACACTCCTGCCGCAGGATTTCTTCCTGCCTCAAGTGGATGCCGTGGCCATCGGCGAAGGCGAGATCATGTTCCAGGAGTTGGTCCGGGCCGTCGCGGACCGCCGCGGCTTGGAGGGTGTGCCCAATCTCGTCTGGCAAGGAGGCGACGGCGCCTTCATTCGCAACCACCGGGCGGAAGGCCGGATCGATCTGGGCCGCCTGCCCATGCCGCGCCGAGACCTGACGGAATCCTATCGAAACGAATACTTCTTCCTGTTCGACAAGCCTGATACGTCCGTCGCGACGTCGCGCGGCTGTCCCTTCCGGTGCAACTTCTGCAGCGTTCACGAATTCTACCGCGGCGCGACCAATCAAATGCCGCCGCAGCGGGTCCTAGCCGAGATATCCACCGTCTCCACCGATCACATCACGTTCGTCGATGACAATTTTCTTGTCAACCACGATCGGGAGAACACGATCGCCGATATGATTAAGGCGGAGGGCATCCGGAAGCGATACTCAATGGAGTGCCGTACAGACTCCATCGTGAGACATCCGGAACTGGTGACCAAGTGGGTGGATGTCGGGCTGTACGCCGTTCTTCTAGGGCTGGAGGGGGGCAGCGACAAGATCCTCAAGAGCGTCAAGAAATCCGCCAACGTCGATACGAACAATCGGGCCATCAAAATCCTCCAGGACCACGGCGTGATTATCTGGGGCGCGTTCCTGGTCGATCCGGACTGGACGGCGGACGATTTCGAGCGGTTGCGCGACTATGTCCATGAAAAGAAGATTACCCACACCCAATTCACAATTCTGACGCCCCTGCCGGGGACGCAGCTCTACCGGGACCGCTACCACGAACTACTGACCCGCGACTACTCCTGCTTCGATACTCTGCACGCGGTTCTGCCGACCCGCCTGCCGCGCGAGGAGTTCTATCGGCACTTCGCCAATCTGTACCACCAGAGCGACATCGGCCCGTACTACGATTTGGTGCAGGCGGGAAAAATGACGATCCAGAACTGCAAACAAGGCAAGGCGATGCTGGACGCCGCAGCGGATTGGGAGCGGTATACCGAAAAGGACCCGATCTTGGGCGGCCGGAGTTCGTGCCGGTAGACAGGTCCCCTTGTCCCTCTCTGGAAGGATCTGCTGGACAACGCCAAAATGTCCGTACAAGATATTGTGGTGGTTATACGCGCCGTGACCATCGAGGACCTTGGAACTGGAGAAGGCCGTGGACCATTTTGCGATAGCTCGGGATCTGTTGAAGGAATTCAAGGGCGGCGCCTACCGGTTCGGCAACGGGGTATTGAGCGAGGTCAGCGGCATCGTCGCTTCCGGCGGCAAACGTGCCGTGCTGATCTGCACGCCGTTTGCGCGTGCTGCGGGCTACCTCGACACGCTTTGCGACTCCATCACCCAGGCGGGCGTGCCTGTAGCAGCGGTGATCCAGGGAGCCAGACCCAATACGCCGCGAGAGGATCTGTTGCGGATCACCGCCGAGCTCCAACGGGCCGATCCGGATGTGATCGTCAGCTTCGGCGGCGGCAGCACCATCGACGCGGTGAAGGCCGCCGAGGTCCTGCGCACCCTGGGCGGTGAAATCGACGACTATTTCGGCCCCGGTCTGGTCACGAAAAGACTTCGAGATTTCGGATGGCGGATGGCGGATGGCGGATTGAAAGAAGCGAACCTCGCTAATCCGCAATCCGCCATCCGAAATCCGAAATCTTTAACGCCCCATGTCGCCATTCAAACCGCCGCCAGCTCGGCCGCCCATTTGACCAAATACGCAAACGTCACCGACCTCCAGACCGGGCAGAAGAAACTGATCGTGGATGAGGCCATTGTGCCTGCCTTTCCGGTATTCGACTACACGGTCACTTATACGGCCCCACCGGCCCTGACCGCCGATGGAGCCATGGACGGTCTGTCTCACATCCTGGAGGTCTTCTACGGGGCCGTAGGTAAACCCTACTACGACAAGATCCGTCAGATCGCAGAGGCTGGGATCTCGCTGATCGTAGAATACCTGCCCAAGGCCTTGTCGATCACGGATTCTGTTCGTGACGACAAGCCGAAATCCGCAATCCGAAATCCGCAATTGACAGAGGCCCGTGAGGCTCTGTGCCTGGCCACCGATCTGGGCGGCTATGCGATCATGCTGGGCGGCACCAACGGCGGACATCTCACCAGCTTCTCCCTGGTGGACATTCTGAGCCACGGCCGGGCCTGCGCCCTGATGAATCCGTACTACACGGTATTCTTCGCCCCCGCCATCGAGAGTCCGCTGCGCACGGTGGGCGCGATCTTCGCACAGGCAGGCTACCTCACCCAGGACCTGACGCACCTCCACGGTCGAGACCTGGGGGTTGCCGTCGCCCATGGAATGTTCGCTTTCGCCAGAGCGATCGACTTTCCCACGAGACTGGGCGAAGTGCAGGGCTTCACGCGGAGCCACATCGACCGGGCGCTGACGGCGGCCAAGAACCCGCAGCTCAAGATGAAGCTGGAGAACATGCCCATCCCCCTGACGGCCGACAGGATCGACGATACGATGGGTCCGATCCTCGAAGCGGCCGTCACCGGGGACGTGGACGTCATCAAGAACGTATGATGCCACATCTCATCCGCACTCACTCGCCGGACTCAAAAGAGTAGGCCCCTGATCCCGTGTGAAAGACGGCAGCACCGCCTTCCATCTTGACGAACCTCACCGTTTCGGCCTGCGCGGCCGGCTTCCCGCTTTCGGTCACGGCCTCTGCGTTCTTCGCCGGGACGTAAACAATCGCTTCGGCCCCGACAGGGACCTCCACTTGCATCCTCACCCGTCCGTCCCCGCGTCGCCAGGCACAACAGACCTTGCCTCGCACCGATTCATACGCAGCCCGTGTCCAGGAAACCTCACCGACTATGGCGGGCTTTATCGTGATCGTCCGGAACCCGGGATCGGCCGGGCGAATCCCGCCCAACCCACGATAGAACCATTCCTCCGCATGGCCCAGCATACAATGATTTTGGGAACTGGCGGGGTTGGTGTCCCATGCCTCGGTCAACGTCGTGGCGCCGTTCTTGAGCTGATAGGCGTAGCCAGGCCCGGCGTCCTGCGTGACCATGTCGTACAGAACATCGTCGCGTCCGTTCTCCGTTAGCGCCGCGACCACGTAGTGAAACCCAACGTCGCCCGCCGTGACACGGTTGCCGTTCTCGCGAATCCCCCGCGCCAGCGTCTCTGCGACCGCCGAGCGTTTCTCCGGCGGCACGAGGCCGAGCACCAGCGGCATCGCGTTGGCCGTCTGGCTGTTGCGGTCGTAGCTGGCCGTCTCGGGGTGGAAGAACGTCTTGTTGAACGCATCACGGATCGCGACGGCCCGATCGCCGTACTTCTTCACATCCTCCTGCCGGCCCAGAATCCGGGCCGCCTCTTCCATGATCTTCACGTCCTGGTAATAGACCGCCGTAGCGGTGACTCCGAGTGAAGTAAGCTGCGAGACGCCGGGAGGTTTCGGCCCAATATCGTACCAGTCGCCCAGTCCATGCGAGACGATATGGTCCTTCGCTTTCGACCCGAGATAGGCCACGTAGCGAGCCATCACGTCGTAGTGCTTTTCCAGCAGAGAACTGTCGCCGTACATTTGGTAGACCAGCCAGGGGTCGATCACGGCGGCGCTGCCCCACTCCGGCGAGTCGCGGAACCCGTCGTTGAATACCACGTACTCCGGCGCGATGTCGGGCACCAGCCCGTCGGCCGTCTGGGAGTCCGCCATGTCCCGGCAGATCTTGGCGTAGAAGTTGGGGACATCGTAGTTGAACATCGTGGCGCAGCCGAGCAGGTGCGAGACCTCCAGCCAGCCGAGCTTCTCCCGGTGCGGGCAGTCGGTCAGGACGCTCTGCAGATTGCTCATGATCGCCGCATCAATCAGCTTGTGGATGCGATTGACGAGCGGATTGGAGCACTCGAAAGTACCGACCGTCGCGGCCGAGGAGCAGATGAACTGGCCGCCCACGCGTAGGATTTCCGGCACCTCGGATTGCCCCGCGGCAGGCAGACGCTCGGCCTGCACGTAGCGGAAGCCGTAGTAGGAGAAACGCGGGTGCCAGGTCTCCTCGCGAGTACCTTTGAGCGTGTAGGCGAAGTAGGCGGGGCCGCCTGAGGAACGCTGAGTGACCAAGCTCTTCGCGTCCAGCAGCTCGCCGGGAATCAGCCTCACGCGTGAACCGGCCGGTCCTTTGGCTTTCAACGTCGGCCAACCTGAGAAGTTCTGCCCCAAGTCGTAGACGAGGATGCCCGACTGGGGCTCGGTGACACGGATCGTCTTGAACTCCCGCATCACCTTGACTGGAGGCTGGGCCTGCGCCTCCAGCCGGCCGCCGGGACCATCGCTTACGCTAACTGTCGCCCAGCCCTTGTCCTCAAATCCGGGCGAATCCCAGCCCCCCTGCTCGGCCCGCGCATCGAAGTCCTCCCCACCGTAGGTGCAGGAGAAACGAATCGGCCCCGCCGTGCCCTTCCACGTCTCGTCGCTGACGATGGTCACTGACGTGTCGTCAGCAAAGTCCATCTGTAATTGCAGGATGAGCTTGGACGATCCGAAGCTGCCCTGGAATTTCGTGTACCGCCCGCCGGTGACGTTGTACATCCCATTGCCCAGCATCACCGCCAGAACATTCTCGCCGCGACGCAGGGACGCGGTCACGTCGTACATCGCGTAGAGGCAGCGCTTGCGGTAGTCGGTCCAGCCGGGATCGACCACATGGTCGCCAATCTTGTTTCCATTGACGGCAAGCTCGTATTGCCCCAGCCCGCAAATGCACACGACGGCCCGCCGGACCGCCTTGTCCACCTGAAACGTCTTGCGCAGCAAAGGCAAAGGCGGGATCGGTTTGCCATCCTTACCCATGATCTGCCCGCGATCCGACGGATCCCGACCCTCCGTCTTCGTATCGAACGTGATCCATTTCGCTCGCCAGTCCTGCGGCTGGGGCAATCCCATCGTCCACATCGTCGACGCGCTCCACGCCGACGACTGTCCGTCCCCAGGTTTTTGAGGCCAAGCACGGACTTTCCACCAGACCCGCTGCATCGCCGCCAGGGGCTTGCCCTGATAGGCCACGAGGACCGACTGGTCCGATGCGACCCGACCGCTGTCCCACAGATCGCCTTGGCCCCGCGCCAGCACCTCCGGCAAAGAAGCCACCAGCACCTGGTACGCCGCCTGCGTCTGCCCGCGCACGTCCGAGCGCAGCCACCAGCTCAGCCGGGGCTGCGCCGATTCGATCCCCATCGGGTCCTCGCGATACTCGCAGCGCAGATGCTCGACGGCCAAAGACGAAACCCGGTCGGCACCCCCAGCCTCACCCAGCACAGTGAAGCGACCCTGTGCCCGGATGTCGTCCGACGAACTGCCGACCATCACATCGAATGCGCCCGGCTTGACCACGAAGCTGTGCGCAGCCTCGTCGTAATGGGCCAGCTTCTCAGCCGGCACCGTCACCGTGACCTTCTTCGTCTCACCTGGCTTGAGGCTGATGCGCTCGAAGCCGCGAAGCTCTTTGACCGGCCGCTTCACGACGGGATTCACTTCATGGATATAGAGCTGCACGACTTCATCGCCTTCACGTTTGCCGGTGTTGGTCACTTCGATCGAGGCCATCAGCGCCCCTCCTGAGCTTGCCAAAGGATTGCCATTGCGAGCAATCTGCGTGTCGGACAACTCCAACTTGCCGTACTTGAATGTCGTATAGCTCAGACCATGACCGAAGGCGAAGAGCGGCTCGCCGTTGAGGTACATGTACGTGAAGCCCTTGGTCACATCGTACTGGTCCTGCAGCGGCACCTGGCTCTCGGAGGCATAAACCGTGTGCGGCAGGCGACCGGCAGGGTTGTACTCGCCAAACAGCACGTCGGCGATGGCATTGCCCCCCTCGACCCCGTTCCACCAAGCCTCCAGGATCGCCGGGGCGTGGTCTTTGATCCACGGAATTGTGAGCGGCCCTGCGTTCATCAGCACCACGACCGTCTTGGAATTAGCCGCCAGGACCGCTTTGACCAGTTCCTCCTGCCGGCCCGGCAGCCCCAGGCTCGTGCGGTCGCGTCCCTCGGCCTCAACTGCGTTGGTCGTGCCAACGTAGACAATCGCCACATCGGCCCGTCCGGCGGTTTCGACGGCTTCCCGGATCATCGCGTCTTCGTCTTTGGCAAGCTTTTTGTCGCTCCGGGGCGGGCTCCGTCTGGCAATCTCGCACCCTTGGGAGCACAGGATCTCAGTGGCCGGAGCGGCACGGTTCGTGATTCCCTGTAGCGGAGTGACCGGATTATCGGCCTTTCCACTATAGCCGCCCGGCGTGAAGAGGTCCGCGTGGGGACCGATCACAGCGATCTTCTTGAGCTTGCTCTTGTCCAGCGGCAGGAGACCATTCCTATTGGTCAGCAGGACGATCGACTCGCGGGCAGCCTCGAGCGCCAACGCCCGGTGCTCGGGACTGCAAATCACGCTGGGCGAAATCTTGCTGTAGGGCACCATCTCCGGTGGATCGAACTCGCCCAGACGGAAGCGATCCCGCATCACGCGGTAGACCGCGTCGTTGAGCTGCTCCTCGGGCAGTAGCCCCTGGCGCACTGCGGTGGGGAGGTACGTCTCGAACTCCTTATCGGAGAAGTCACAGCCGGCGATCAGGGACTTGGCCACGGCATCCTCGTAGGTCATTTTGCCCTTCATGTGGCCCTTGACCATCGTGTTGACGCCGCCCAGGTCCGAGACGACAAAACCCTGGAAGCCCCACTGCTTCTTGAGGATCTCGGTCAGCAACAGCGGATTGATATTGCTGGGCACACCATTGATCGCGTTGTACGAGGCCATGACCGACTGGGCCTGCCCCTCGACGATGGCGTCGCGAAAATGCGGCAGCCAATACTCGTGCAGCATCTGCTCGCTCACCGTGGCCGAGAGGCTCTGGCGGTCCTGCTCGACATTGTTGACGGCGTCATGCTTGAGCGTGGAGACCAGCTTGAGGTACTTGGGATCATCGCCCTGCAGGCCCGTGACGTAGGCCACGGCCATGCGGCCCGTCAGGAACGGGTCCTCGCCGTAGGCTTCCTCGTTGCGGCCCCAGTAGGGGTTGCGGCCGATATTGATCACCGGGCCGCGGTAGATCAGGCCCTTATGCTGGGCCTGGAGGTCGGGCTGCTGGTGCCAGAGGTTGTAGACGGCCCGGGCCTCGTCCGAGATGACCGTGGCCTCCTCGTGGACCAGCTTCGTGTCCCACGTGGCGGCCATCGCAATGGAAATGGGGAACATCGTCGTCGGCCGGTCCCAGCAGACCCCGTGCAGGCATTGGTTCCACTGGTCGGACCGGATATCGAACCGCTCGACTGTCGTACCCCGGTGGTTGAGCAGCATGGCCTTCTCCTCCAGGGTCAGCCGCGCGATCAAGTCATTCACGCGTTTTTCGACCGGCTGGGTCGTATCCAAGTAAACCGGACGCTCCGATGCAGCACCGGCAGCACCTGCCACGACGGTAGAGAGTAAGGCCAATACAATCACCTGCGAGATTTGCCTGCGCGACACCATGTGCATTCCTTTCTCTAAACCATCGATTCTCTACGGATGACCCGTCTCGAACAGCCCTACGTCAGGCGCCTTGTCATAGTATGGACCCATATTGGGGTCGCCTGTGTCAACGCAGGGGCTGTCCGGCCGGATGGTAAAGTCGAGCGCTGCCGCGTCCGTGAAGCCCGGATCGGCCCTGATGTTATGTGGCCCGTAGGTGTAGGCGGGTGAGGCGGTGGCGACGGCGGCCTCGGGAGCGATGCAGTTGTAGTCCGCGAGATTGTCGCTCGGATCGTGGTCCACGCCGAAGGCTCTTCCCGGCCCCCAGAAGATGTTGTTCTTCACCACGACGTTGCGGCAGCCCTCGCGGAAGAAGAAGAGCCCACCCTCGTGATTGCCAAAGATCACATTGTGATAGACCTTGGCCTCCGGCCCACCAAGGATGATTCCGTAGGCCGCGTGGCCCGCGACGATGTTGTGGCTGATGACGATCCGCTGGGGCAGGCTGTAGGCATGAATACCGTAGCCGGCCGAGTTGAGGATGAGGTTCCTGCGGATGACGCCGTCGTCGGATGGACAGTAGATGCCGTGATCGTGCTGCGTTTGCCCGACGTCGTGAATGAAGTTGCCTTCGATCAGGAAGCCGTGCTCGCCGTGATCCATCGGCTTGATGCCGCAGTGACCGACGTTCTCGACCTCGTTGCAGAGGATTCGGTAGCCCGTGCCGCCGGAGATAGAGACGCCGTTCTCCGAATAGAGGTTGTGAGGCAGGCGGTCGCGCACGCCGATAAAATGCAGGCCGCTGACTTCGATGAAGCCGCCCGAAAGCGTCAGCAATCCCGGGTAGTGCCTGCCCTGGCCGTCTTTGCCCATCGCCCGATTGCGAATGTCCTTGGAAGGCTCGACACTGACGAGCTTGTCGGCCTCGGCCTTGACCCACTCGTCGCTGTAGGTGATGACGACCTCGGCCCCCTCGACGGCCCGGATTGCCGCCGGGGCGTCCTCGCTGCCCTGCACCCGCGCCGTCGCCGGGCCGTAGTAGGTCCCCGCCATCAAGTAGACGACCATGTTGGGCTTGAGTTCGGTGCACGCCTTCGGCAGAGTCCGCCAGGGCTTGTCCTCGGTGCCAGGATTGGCATCACTGCCGTTAGGACTGACGAAGCGACTCTCACCGGTGATATGGAAGCGCATGTCCGTGGCGGCGCCGGGGATTTCGAGAGATTTCAATCGCTGCCACGCCACCAACAGGATCTGGCGGGGCAATTCGACGCGCTGGGATTTGTCGAGCTGCGCCGCCCGCGTCGGCGCTGTGAACACAATGATGTATAGGAGGATCGTTGCTGTTTTCTTCATCATAGTCCTTTCCCATGACCAGGCATGTCCGGACTGTGCTCTTTCTTTTTGCTATACAGAGTAAAGTGGGATGATCTTGGGATCAAGCTTCAGGTCTTGTAAGCGGGTGACTTGCACAGTAGTATGAGTCCCTCGATGTGTGAATAGACGTACTCCCACAATCCGGAGGTGTATTGCGTATGAAGCGACTTATGCTGGTGACCTTGATGTTGTGCGCGAGCCGGTCCGCCTTTTCCGCAGATGCGGCCAAGCAACCGCAGTTATGGGAGATCGGCAAGGCCGATCACGGCAACGCGGAGTTCGCCTTGGCCCCCGGCGGCTGGGCGAAATTCAAGGAAGATGGCTTCTTCGTCGTCGGCAGTTCGGACCCCAAGAAAGACTGGCCCTATGTCCACCCAGGGCCGGCAGATAGTTGGGCGGGGTCGCGGCCGCACACGTTCGTCGTGCTCTTCGGGCTCAAAGCCGTCCCGAGTGCCGGCGAATGCCAGTTGCAACTCAATCTGATCGACAAGCACCGCACTGGCCCGCCCAAGGTACGTGTGGAGGTGAATGGGCAAGGATTTGAGCGATCGCTGCCTCCTGGAGCGGGCGATGCCTCGATTCACGGTGACCCCAGCAAGGGGCTGCCGAGCGAACTGCCCTTCACGTTCGCAGCGAAGGTACTCAGAACCGGCGACAATGAAGTCCGCATCACTACGTTCAGCGGCAGTTGGATGCTCTACGATTCGATTGGTCTGACGGTGCCCATCGGCGCTGAGTTGGGCCAGGTGCAGTCGCGAACGCTCCTCGATGAGGTAAAGTCCGTGCGAGCGTTGCGGGAGCGGGACGGCAGGGCGTTTCAGCCGGTCATCGTGGCCTTGCGGCACTTCGGCGAGGACACCGATGCCGTCATTCGTCTGCAGGAGGGTTCCGCCGCGACGTTGCGTCTTAAGAGCGGCTCGCAAGAGACGGAATTGATGGCGCCAGCCGTCGAGACGGAGACAAGACGCCAGGTCATCGTCGAAGTGGATGGCAAAGTGGGGGCCTCCCGCGAAGTCACGCTCAAGCCGGTGAAGAAACTCACGGTGTACATCACGCCCCATTCGCACACCGACATCGGCTACACGGAGATCCAGACCGCGATCGAGAAGAAACAGGTGCAAAACCTGGTTGACGGCATGGCGGCGGCCAAACGCACCGCCGACTACCCGCCCGGTGCGCGCTTCATCTGGAACGTCGAGGTGCTGTGGGCGGCGGACCTGTACCTGCATCGGCTCAACGAACAGCAGCGGGCGCAGTTCTTGGAGGCGGTTAAGAGCGGCCAAGTCGTTCTGAACGGCATGTATCTCAACGAGTTGACCGGCCTGTGCCGGCCCGAGGAGCTGGTGCGTCTGTTCCGCTATAGCACGGAATTGGCCCAGCAGACCGGCGTGCCGATCGACGCCGTGATGACTTCCGACGTGCCGGGCCAAACGTGGGGCACAGTCACCGCCATGACGCAGGCCGGCATTCGCTACTTCTCCACCGCCCCGAATTACTCTGACCGCATCGGCACCATCCTGCGCGAGTGGGAGAACAACCCGTTCTACTGGGTTGGGCCGGACGGCCGGTCGAAGGTGCTGGTCTGGATTCCATTCTGGGGCTACGCGATGTCGCACCGGTACGGGACGATGTCGCCGGGGCTTGTCGAGGACCTGTACGCCGGGCTGGAGAAACGCAGCTATCCGTTCGACATCGCCTACGTGCGCTGGAGCGGCCACGGGGACAACGCCGTCCCCGATCCGACCATCTGCGAATTCGTTCGCGATTGGAACGCCAAGTACACATGGCCGCACTTCATCATCTCCGGCACGAGCGAAGCATTTCGGGCCTTCGAGCAACGTTACGGCGAGCGACTGCCCCTCGTGCGGGGCGACTGGACTCCGTACTGGGAGGACGGCGCAGGCTCCTCCTCGTTGGAGACCGCGATGAACCGCGTCAGCTCCGACCGGCTCGCCCAGGCGGAAACGCTATTCGCCATGCTCAAGCCCTCCGACTATCCGGCGGCCGCGTTCGAGGACGCGTGGAACAAGGTGCTGCTCTACTCGGAGCACACGTGGGGCGCGGACATAAGTGTCAGCCAGCCCGAGAGCCAAAAGACCCGCGAACAGTGGGACATCAAGAAGGGCTACGCCGAAGCGGCGGACAAGCAGTCGCGAGAGCTGCTGACCGCCGCACTGGCAACACAACGTACTGACTCCAGCAAACTGCCGGGAGCCGTGGACGTTTTCAACACGCTTTCCTGGCCACGCACAGGATTAGTGACCTTGTCGAAAGAGCTTTCGACCGCCGGCGATCGCGTTACCGACGACAACGGAAAGGCGGTCCCGTCGCAACGATTGTCCTCGGGCGAGCTTGTCTTCCTCGCGCGGGACGTGCCCCCCTTTGCCGCCCGTCGGTATACCGTGGTGTCGGGGGCAGTCCAAGTGGAAAGCCAAGCCGTCGCACAAGGCGCCACGCTCGACAACGGCGTCCTTCGTCTTCGCGTGGACGAGAAGACAGGCGGTATTGTTGAGTTAGCAGCCAAAGGCATGGACGGCAACTTCGCCGATACGAGCGGCGGCGAGGCTTTGAACGACTATCTCTATCTGATCGGCGACAATTTGAAAGACCTTCAGCACAGCGGCCCTGCGACGATTCGCGTCGGCGAGAAAGGTCCGCTGGTCGCGTCCCTCGTTGTCGAGTCCGCCGCCCCGGGCTGCAAGAAACTCGTGCGGGAGTTGCGCGTGGTCGCCGGTTGCGACTACGTCGAGTTGATCGACACGCTGGACAAGGAGCGATTGCAGGCGAAGAGTTACAACGCGAAGGAGGGCAAGGAAAGCGTCAATTTCGCGTTTCCCTTTGCGGTGCCGGAGGGCGATATGCTGCTCGATATCCCGCTGGGCGTGATGCGGCCGGAGGCCGACCAGATGCCCAGCGCGTGCAAGAACTGGTTCAGCGTGGGCCGGTGGGCCGACGTCTCGAACCAGGATCGCGGCATCACGTGGGTAACGCTCGATGCCCCGCTGGTGCAGGTGGGCGGCGTCACCGCCACGCTGCTCAACTCGCAGACCAATCCCGACGTTTGGCGTAAGCACGTCGAGCCAGCGCAAAGACTCTACGTGTGGGCCATGAACAACCACTGGCACACCAACTACCGTGCCTATCAGGAAGGCCCAACCGTGTTCCGCTTTCTTTTGCGGCCTCACGCTCGCCGCGATACAGCGGAGGCATCCCGCTTCGCTACCGGCGTTAGCTATCCTCTGCTCGCCGCCCCCGCACGCGGCGAGAAATCGGCTGACACGCCCCTGTTGCGTGTCGAACCGGATGACGTTATTGTGACCGCACTGAAACCCAGTGACGATGGCCGGGCCTTGATTGTGCGGCTGTTCGGAGCATCGGCCCAGGCGAAGTCTGCCAGCCTCCACTGGGGCGGCGTGCCGCCCAAGGCCGTGTTCCTGAGCGACACGAGCGAGCGGCCGGGTAAACGCGTGGGCGCCCGAATCGAGGTCCCCGCGGCCGGACTGGTGAGCGTGCGTGCGGAATTCTGACGCAGGGACAAAAGAAAACGGGTGACAATTAACAGGAAGGGCCACAAAAACATGCATGAGCCATCCATGGATCGGACGAGCGAAACACGCGGCGGCACCGTGCTCCTGACCAGCGCGATCGCCGCGGCCCTGGGATCGTTCCTGTTCGGATTCGACACCGCCGTGATTTCCGGCACAGAGAGTATGTTGAAGCAGTTGTACTCGCTCAGCGACTTCTGGCTGGGTTTCACGGTGTCCATCGCCCTGTTCGGGACGCTGTTCGGTGCTTTCCTGGTGGGTCGGCCGTCGGACCGATGGGGACGCCGCCCGGTACTGACGGCACTGTCGGTCGTGTTCCTCGTGTCGGCCTTCGGCTGCGCTATGGCCTGGAACTGGTATGCGCTGCTCTTCTTCCGGTTCATTGGTGGCCTGGCGATCGGCGGAACGTCCGTCGCGTCGCCCGTGTATATCACCGAGATCGCGCCCGCGCGGCGGCGCGGGCTTCTGGTCGCCGTCAGCCAACTGAATATCGTCGTGGGCATCCTGATGGCATACCTCTCCAACTACGTCGTGGCTTCCGTCCTGGGGGCGGAGCATCCGGCCGTGTGGCGCTGGATGTTCGGCGTGGCGGCGGCCCCCTCGGTGGCCTTCTTCCTGGCTTCTCTTGCGATCCCGGAGAGCCCCCGCTGGCTCATGAAGAAGGGAAACCGCGCACAGGCCGAGAGCGTCTTGGCCCGGTTCGGTCATGAGAATCCCCTGCGGGAGGCCAAGGAGATCGAGCAATCCCTCGCGGCGGAGAGGTCCGAGGGACATCAGCGGTTGTTCCAGCCCCGGTACGTCAAAGTCCTCTTGCTGGCCGCCATGGTCGGCGCTTTCAACCAACTCGATGGCATCAACGCCGTCATCTACTATACCAATAAGATCTTTCGCGAAGCCGGGGCCAGCGAGAGCGACGCCTTTATGCTCTCGGTGATCGTCGGCTTGACCAACCTGGTGATGACAATTGTGGCCATGGGCTTGATCGACCGAGTCGGGCGCAAGTCGCTCCTGCTGGTCGGGTCGGTGACCTTCGTCATGTCCCACCTTATGGCGGCTTGGGTCATCTCCCCCAATGCCCAACGGTGGATGGTGCTGGCGGCCGTGATGGGAATCGTCGGATCGCACGCCTATTCCCAGGGTGCCGTGGTGTGGGTCATCATCAATGAGTTGCTGCCCAACGCCATCCGGGCGGCGGGTTCCGCTGTGATCTGTGCCCTGATCTGGCTGTTGGACATTGCGGTGTCGTGGTCCTTCCCACCGCTGGTCGCTCATTCCGGTTCGGCAGTCTTCGTGTTTTTCGCCGTGATGATGGTCTTGCAGTTCTTCCTCGTGCTCAAGTACCTGCCCGAGACCAAAGGGGTCTCCCTGGAGGAGCTCCAGACCCAACTGGCGGGCGGGTAACATGATTCTCGCTACTCGATGACTACGGAGCCGGCGGTCGGCTCGGCTCGCCCAGGGATTTGCCGGCAGGCATTTCCATGGACGGCAGGGCCGCTCCGCCGGCGGGCGTCTTTACGGGCGGGCTACCGAGGGCTTTGGCCGAGGCCGGGGCGCCTGGGCGTTTGATTACGGTGACCTTCAGGTCTTTCGAAGCAACCAGGTGCCGATAAGCAAAGGCCTGCATCATGTCCTCCGCCGGCACAGCCTGTCGGACGATCTGCTGTCCTCCGATCGTCGCGCGGCCCTCCACGATCAGGCTCACAGGCTCCGCCGGAGGCGTCGGCGAGATCGTGAGCGTCACTTCCACCTTGTCCTGCCCCGCCGGCACCCGGTCGCCTTTCAACGCATAGCCCTTCGGGCCGTCTTTCAGAGCCAGGGCGATGTCGCCTGCCCAGCCGTCCTTCCGCAGAGCATAGACGGTGACGCGAGCCGTCCCTCCGGCGGCGACGTTGACCGCCGACGGCACAATCCGAAGGTCGAAATCAGGTCGCGGCGGGCCGATGCGCAAGCGGTAGGCGTACTCCGGGCCGCCCTTTTGCTGAGCGTCGCCCAAGTGCAAGTAGTAGGTCCCGTCCGCGGGCATGGTGGCGGTGAGCAACGAATCGGCGAAATGCGTGTCCAATCCCGATCCCTTGTCTTCGTGATCGTCGTTGAACGCCAGTTGTCGGCCGGTGGCGTCCGTCAGCTTGAGCACAGAATCCAGCGGCGAATCGAGTCTGCGCGCATAGACCTCTGCGACGATCTGACCACCGGCACGAGCGCTGAAGCTGAAGATGTCCCAATCGCCGCTCTTGTCGATCCGCCCATTGACGATGATGGGAAGCGTCACCTTCTGTGCGTCTTTGGGCTCGTTGTTCGGCTCCTTTTCGAGACACTCCGGCAGCATGTCCACGGCAAAGGGCATGTGGTTGGAAACCAGGTTCCCCGCACATACAGTGACCGGATAGACTCCCGGTTTCTTGCTTCTGGCATCCATCGTCAGCTTGTTGGTCGGGAGATTCCAGCCCTTGAGCTCGACGGTGACTTGGCTGCCGGCCCGGCCGCCGAGCGGGAAGATGCTCGTCACGAACGGCAGCTCGCCCGCCTCGATGCGATACACGAAATCCTCGCGGCCCCGGTAGAGCGAGTCCTTGATCTCGATCACGTAGTCGCCGTCTGCGGGAACCTGGTAATAGAGAACAGGATCCGGGTGAAACCGGTAGTCGTCATCGTACGCCAGTTCCTTGCCCCGGGCGTCATAAAGCGTCACAACCGCCTGAAACCAGCCGGGAACGGCGTCGGCCAGGTACGGCATCAATTCCCGTGCCTTGACCGCGAAGACCAACCGCTGACCCTGGTGGGCCGCGAAACGATACCGGTCCACGTCAGCGGGCAGATAGGACTGGGACCGGCGTACCGGCGCGCGATACCGCTCGATGCTGCCGGGCACGATGCGGCCGTTGACGGTGACCGGCAGCGGGACGACCGTGTTCGCATCGGCCGTGCCGCTTTTCCATTCCTTCTCGCGAACTTCCGGCAGTTGCCCGACACAAAAGACCAGCGGATTCGACAACCCAGCCGCCACGTGCAGCCGTAGTTCCCGCTCCCCCGGGTCGGCATTCGAGGCCACCGCCACCTGGCAGATGACCGTCTCCGAGAACACGGGATAGGCTTCCCGGTTGGCACTGGCGTCGAATTTCCTTTGGATCTCGGCGATCTCCTTGAGCCCTGCCGCGTCGGTTCCCTTCCTTTGCAGCTCCCGGGTCCGCAATCTCAGGCTGTTGGACAGTTGCCCCGCCAGAGGTTTGATATGCTCGATCACAGTGACTCGTACACCGCCGCCGGAGACGTAGACGCCGGCCGCACCGTCCAGATACTGCCCGCCAACTTCGATCTGAAAGGTCTCCCCCTGCCGCCCGCCGGCGGGATAGATGAATCCGATATGCGGAGCCCGGGACTGCGCCCACGCGGACGGCACCATCGCCACAAGGACGGCTAGCAGGGCGGGCCATGACCAGCATCCACCTCTGAAGTTTTGATTGCGGATTGCGGATTGCGGATTGCGGATTCGCGACGCCGTTTCTTTCAATCCACAATCCGCAATCCGAAATCCGAAATTCCAGGTGGTAGTTCGCATTACATGATTTCCTTGAGGCGGCCGCCCATCTTCACATCCTCGGCGGCGGTGGGCGTGACGCGGACGTCCAAGCCCTGGGGGTGCGGCAGCTTGGCGTTGGGATCAATGCCAAGCAGCTCATACATGCTGGCGATCAGATCGCACGGGTAGACGGGCCGGTCCCTCACCTGCTCGCCCGTCTCGTCAGACGCCCCGACCACGCGACCGCCCTTGAATCCCCCTCCGGCCACCACGGCACAGAAGACCTGGCCATAATGATGGCGTCCGCCGTTCCAGGGCGGCTCCCACGCGACCTTCGGGGTCCGGCCGAATTCGCCGCTCCACCAGACGATGGTGCTGTCCAATAGGCCGCGATCCGACAAGTCCTGGAGCAGGGCCGCCATGCCCTTATCCATCTCCGGCAGCTTGCGGCGCGTGGCCTGGAAATGCTGCTCGTGCGTGTCCCAGCCGCCGTAGTTGATGGTGACGTAAGGGACCCCGCGTTCGACCAGCCGCCGCGCAACCAAACAGGATTGCCCGAACGTGGTGCGGCCGTAGCTGTCTCGCAGCTCGTTCTTCTCCTGCGTGAGATCGAACACCTTGCCCGCGTCGCCGAGAATCAGGTCATACGCCTGTTCTCCCGCTTGGTCGAAGGTCTTCAGCGATTCATTGTCCTTCATGGCCTGTTCCAGCGTGTCAACTTGGCGGAGCAACTCCCGCCGGTCTTTCTGACGCTGGTCGGTGATACCCTGGGCGACAACGCCTTCCACGGTGAACCGGCTCTGCGCCGGGTCGCCGCCCGTGGCAAAGGGCTTGTATCGCGCCCCCAGGAATCCGGCCTCGGAGAACCGTCCCTGCGCCTGGGTCAGCACGAGATAGGGCGGGATCAGCCCCTTGTAGCCGGCGTTGTAGCCCTTGAACAGCGAGACCACCGCTCCCACGCTCGGATACACGTCCCGGCCGCCAGGCGGGCGGCCGGTCTGGACCATGTAGGCCGCGGTCTCATGGCCGTTGTTACCGTGCGTCATGCTGCGGATGATGGCGTATTTGTCCGCCTGCTTCGCCAACAGCGGCAACAACTCGCCGATCACGATCCCCTTAACATTCGTAGGAATCGGGTGGTTCAGAGGGCCGCAGTAGTCGTTGCCCGCCGCCGGCTTGGGGTCGAACGTATCCAGATGCGGGGGCCCACCCCACATCCAGATCTGAATGACCGACTGGGCCTTGCCCGGGGGTTTGGCCGGCGCCGCTTGGGCACAGAGTCCCGCGCCATCGGCCAGCAGCAGACCAGCCGCACCGAGAAGACCGCCACGCACCACCTCGCGTCTCGTGATCGCCGTGCTCATATTGCACCCTGAACCTCAGAAAGAAGGACAAGGGATAGAGAACTATCTGGAATTCACGACTACCCGAAATCCGATGCCATTGTAGCGGACATCGGGCGTGCTCTTGTTACGCGTCGCACAGCGGCAGCCCTCCACGGTGTTGGCCCAGGAGCCGCCCCGCAGCACGCGCCACTGGCCGGAGAGTGGTCCCAGGGGATCTTGGGTCGCGGCATTGACGTAGGAACTGGCATACCAGTCGGCGCACCATTCCCAGACATTGCCGTGCATGTCGTACAAACCCCACGCGCTGGGCTTCTTGGAGCCCACCGGAGCGGTCCCCGCCTCGGCGCTTTGGCCGTACCGCGCGTGGGCGGAAAGCTGCCGGTCGTCCTCGCCGAAACCGAACCGCGTCTTCGACCCGGCCCGGCACGCATATTCCCACTGGGCCTCCGTCGGCAGCGCAACAACCTGGTGCGTCTTGCGCGAGAGTCTCCGGCAGAACTCGACCGCGCCGTCCCACGACACGCACTCCACCGGCTTGGCGGCATCGATGAACTTGCTCGGATTGTCGCCCATCACCGCTTCGTACTGCCCCTGCGTGACCTCGTGCACGCTCATATAGAAAGGCTTCGAGAGAACGACCTCCCGTTGCGGCCCCTCGTCTTCGTCGCGGCCGGCCTCATCGGCGAGACTGCCCATCAGGAACTTGCCCGCCGGGATCAGGGCGAGTTTCATGGTCGCCTGCTTGCCCAAGTCCAGAGTCAGGGTCGGCTCGTCCAACAGCGCCGTCCGGGCGGGTGTCGCGGCGTTCGGCTCACCACTGCCCCGCGGCGGGACGCCAAACTGGGCCGGGGCCAGCTCCCACGCCCGGCCGACGAACATCCGGGCAAACTTGTCCTTATAAACGGCGGGCAGCGCCTGCCCGAGTTCCAGACTCAGGGAGATCTCGCTGGTTTCCCACGTCCCCCGCAACGTATTGCCGCCCGTCTTGGTTATGATCGCGGTGACATCGCCCTCTCCCACCACGCGGACCTCCGTGATCTCGCTGAAAGGGACCGGGACCTTCCCGTAGTCGGTGCGAATGTCCACCGCCTGCTCCGCCGCCTTGCCGCTGAGCAGATCGCCGTTGGCCATGAGGAACAAATCCTGCTTGTCCTTGCCCTGGAGGAAGCTCGTCTCGTCGGGCGTCTTCTTGAGCAGAATGAACGCGATGGTCTCTTTGCGCAGGAACACTTCCGCCCCGGAGGAGCCGATGCGGAATCGAAAGACATGATCGGTGACAATGCCCGTGACACGATTGAAGTTGACCGTGACAACCGCGTCCGTATTGGCCCGGGCCGCTTCGAAGGACAGCCCGGCACACCGGCGCAGGGGGATCGACAGCGTCCCGTACTGAGTGACGAGGCCCACCTTCTCGGTGACCACTTGCCCCTGCAACACATCCTCGCTGCGGAAGTAAATGGTATCCTGGGCGTCCGACCTGGGAATGTCGAACGCACACTCCATCTTGGGCAAGACGGACGAGGTGGCCGCCCCGGCGGTGGACGCGTACGACCCCATCAGAAGAATTACCGCGGTCAATACCATGCGCGTGTCTCTCATAGTCGAGTCCCCCGTTGTCAACAACGGTGCGAATACGGGCCGGTCCTGGGCAAGCCCGAACCACCCGGCGGTTCCTATCCCCCTCTCTTACACCTTTTGGCCATGTCCCTCAAGGGAATTCTCCGTCATCGACGCGCCCCGCGGGGATAGCGGTCTCGGGAAAACACTCCTCGCCGCCCCGCGGGAACGGCAGCCCTAAGCAGGTCCGCAGAAGTCCTTTGACATTCTGGCACGCGTCGGTATCACCCAAATCCGAAATCCGAATATCGAAATCCGAAACAAGCACCAAGGACCAAAACCCAAAATTCGAAACGGGGCCAAGCCGAGCGCCAGCGTTTTGGTCCTTGGTGCTTTGGGTTTTGAATTTGTTTCGGATTTCGGATTTCGTGCTTCGAATTTCGACTCCGATTCACGCTGTCAAAATACTTCTGTGGACCTGCTTAGATGGCCAGACTATGCCTTGCAGAACCCATACTCATAGGCGGCGTCGAACAGCGCGACGATGTTCTCAGGCGGGACACCCGCCTGAATGTTGTGGACGCTGTTGAACACGTAGCCGCCGCCGGGCTTGAAGACTTCCAGGTTGCGACGCACATGCTGGGCAACTTCGTCCGGGCGGGCGACACTGAGGACATGCTGCGTGTCGATCCCGCCGCCCCAGAAGGTAAGCCGGTCGCCGAACTGGGTCTTGAGGTCGTGCGGGGCCATGTCGGCGGCGCTGATCTGGACGGGGTTGAGGATGTCAATGCCGTTGTCGAGCAGGTCCGGGATGAGTTGGCGAACCGAGCCGCAGGTGTGGTACCAGATCTTGGCAGACGTCAGGCTCTTGATGTGCTGGACGAGCCTCTTTTGCCGGGGCTTGACGATGCTCCGGTAGAACTTCGGGGAAAAGAGCGGGCCGGACTGGCCGCCGATGTCGTCGCCGATCATGACCACCTCCACGAGGTCACCGATTTCCTTCATAAACTTGCGGTAGTAGCCAAGCCAGAATTCGAGGGTCCTGTCCAGCAGGGCCTCGCAGAACGCGGGGTTCTCGATGGTGTCCATGAACCATCGCTCCAAGCCACGCAGGTACCAGCAGATCTCGTAGACGACCCCGCCGATACCGGTCGAGAGAGCGTAAGGCGTTTCCCGCCGGAGCATCTGCGCCTGCTCGCGCAGGCCGGTGAATCGCGTGGGATCGTCACCCTTGGGGAACGGGTACTCGGCCAAGTCTGCGACCGTCGCATTCGCCAACGGATGGTGCGAGATATCCATATACAGCGGCCGGTCATCCGGCATGGACCAGACCACGCCGAATTCGTCCCTGAGGTCATGCCACAGGCGGCCGTCGCGGGTGTTCTGCTCGATGGAGCCTGGGAAGCCCTCTGGCCCGTGGGCAACGACGTAGCGGATATCAACGTGGAACCGCTCCAGCAGTTCTTCACAGGGCCGGGCAAGCTGCTGCACCGGGTCCAGAATCGTCACCTCGTCCCGAATGTCCAGGTAATCGAGCAACTGGACATAGGCGCTGCGATGAATCCCGGTCTGGAACCCGCCCAAGTCGATGGGGACGCGATCCGGAACTTCATGATGCAGGGCCTTGAGGACCCGCTGCCGCGAATTCATTGTCTCTTTATGTGCCATCGTGATGTTTCGTCGGTTTGGAGTTCCGCGTCTACGCGGGTCGGACTTAGTAACTATCTCAAAAGGCTCAGGCGGTGCTGACGGCGATACCAAAGCAGGCCGCAGCACAGTTGGATCAGGCCCAGGTAATTGCATGACTTCTTGGCGTAACGAATCAGAATCGCACGACACTTGCTCATCCAGCC
>JAPLMX010000024.1 GCA_026386805.1 Phycisphaerae bacterium
TGTCGAAAGTCCAGTGGGCCACGGGAGCCGGAAGAGCGCCATAGGCCCGTTCCGATACAAAGCATAACACGGCAGCAGCCAACGTCAGATGAGCAAGTCTCTTGCACATGGTCGTCCTCCAGAAGATGAACACAGCCCTTCCCTGCTTCAGTAGTCTTTCATGTTCCGCATCCGTTCGGGCCAGTCCTCGGGTTGCACGCCCCCGGCTTTGGTCCACGGTCCGTTGGTGTCGAACTCTTGACACCACTTGAGTTTCCACAGTTCTTTGAGGCCAATCTTCCGCACGGACCAATCCAAGAAAACGCCATTCACGAAATCGCCGTGGCGCCTCAGGCAGAAGGACGATAGAGCACTTGGACGTCCCAACCCGCGGGGCGGCTCGTTCGCGGAGGGCGGCCCGCCCCAAGGCGCCTCGGAATCGAGAACCACCGGGATGTTCGCCTTATTCGCCAGCGAAAAGACGTTTGCACCCTGGGAGTGCTCTGAGGGCGGGACAAAATGGGGCCGAAACAGGAACAGGTTCAGGCCATAGCTGCCGACAAGCCGCGGCGCAGGCTTGCACATCACCCAAGCCGGATACCCCGTGTCTTCGTTTCCCGACACGGTGTAGACAGGTCCCACATCGAACGAGGCCTGGAAGGACGATAGGTCCAGTGGAAAACGACTATCGTCATCGGAGCCTTTGGTGGCCAGGGGACAGCAGGCGATCTTGTTCGTGCGAAAATGATAGAAGGAGTCCTGCGGCGCGTTCGCGTCCTTGCTGGCGGTCGGGAGCAGCGTCCCACGCAGCAGCCAGGCCCCGGCGCTCCCGTCGAGACTGCAAGGGAAACGTCCCTCATTATCTTGGGCGTACATCGCCAGGATCGTCCCCCACTGGCGCAACCGGGATTGACAGACCATCGCTTTCGCCTGTTTGCGCGCGAGGGACAGCGCCGGCGCCAACAGCGCCATCAGCAGCGCGATGGCCGCGATGACCACGAGCAACTCGATGAGCGTAAAACCGGCGCAACGGGCGACTCGTAAACGCTTCGGAACCGCGCTCTGCCCCGCCCGCCGGTTCCGCCCGTTCCCGACTTGTGCTTCCACGCACGTCATATGCTCCACTCCACTGACTCGTCCGCTTTGTTCTATGTAGGAAGGCGACTCTCGACCGCCCAATGTTGATGCAATTCTTGAAATAATCCCAAAATAGTTTTCGCTACTGGCTCCCCGAGCGGCAACCAAAGGCCCCACGCCGTTTGGGCGGGGCACTCAATAGTCTTTCATGTTCCGCATCCATGGGGGCCATTGCTCGGGCTTGACGCCCCCGGCCTTGGTCCAACGGCCTGCGGTGTTGAAGTTGCGGGACCATTTCAGAGTCCATAGCTCCTTCAATCCGATCTTCTGGACCGACCAGTCAAGGAACAGCCCGCCGACACAGATATCGTGGCGATTCAGGCAAAACATCCCCATCGGGGACCACAAACGGGACGGGTCTGGCGGCGGTGTGTCGGTCGCATATACTGCAGCGATCGGCGTTACGGAGTCAAGAAGCACTGGGATGCGGGCCATGCCCCTGATGGAAAAGATGTTCTTCTCCAAGGACGCGTTCAGTCCGTAGCTGCCGCGAAAGGGCAGGCCGGGGCTGGTAATTTCCCAAGACCCAAACGCCGCGCCCGATGTCCCCTGCGCCAGCACCACCTGCCCTTTCCTGAAGATGAAACCGCCGGGGGGCTCATCCGGCGGCTGGGTGGCCATCGGGCAGCAGGCTATCCCCTCCGTGCGGACGTCCTGCAGGATGGGAGGCTCGTTGGGCCCGGCCTGGCTTGTGAATGCGCCGCGCAGCATCCAGAGTGCATTGAGCGAGTCAGGGGGAAGGTGGCCCTCGTTGTCTTCGGCATAGAGGGCGAAGGTCATTCCCCACTGTTTCAGGTGGGACAGGCAGACCGCCGCCTTGGCGTGTCTTCGGGCGCGGGACAGCGCCGGCATCAGCAGCGCCATCAGCAGCGCGATGGCCGCGATGACCACAAGCAGCTCGATGAGCGTAAAACCGCGCGGGTGGATGATCGAGCTGCACTGTCCCCGCGGCCGACACGCTTCCGGCTGGCCACCCCCGCTTTGCCTCTGTGGGCAACCCACCGCTCTTGCTCCCATCCGCTCTTTCCTCCCAAGGAACTGACTTCTCGGGTGCCCTGTCTGCGGCCTTGCGTAGACATGCCGGACTTGCGAGAAGGCCATGCCTACGAAGCGTAGGCATGGCACCGGGCTCCCCAACGCGATTCATCGCGTTGGGGGACCCGCACCCAAAGCTTGGCAGAAGTCTCTTTGCTCTACCCGCCGCCCAGTGGTTCAGCGACTCGCAATGACCCTATTATTCTGATCGACATTTCCCCTTTGATGGTGGCCGCCTACGCGGCCGACGTTTTCGCGCATCAATTGCCGGCGTTCGGGTCGGGCGCGGGCTCCCAGGCCAGCTTGGGATAGCTCGGCCCCTCAGTGTTCATCTTCCAGAGGTCCTCGGCGCCATTGGCGGTCTCCCCTGCGAAGTCCCAGCCCGCGCCGAGATAGGTCGCCAGGCTCTGCATTTCGGCCGTGGGTAGCCCGGTTCCGCCGGCGCTCTTGCTCACGCCGCTGGTCGTCGTATCCCAGAAGCAGCCCCGGATGTCCCATTTGGAGACGGACTTGTCTGTGGCCACAAGCCCGCCCACGGTGTACTTTGCGCTCGACGCCGGCACCCAGCCGGATGTTGTCACTGCCCCGGTAGAATAGCATCTCAGCAGCGTTCCCTCGTTGATGGCGATCAGACCCCCTACCATGTTGTCCCCGCGCACCGCTCCGGTCGCGTAGCTGTCGGTCACCTTGGTATCGAAGTAGGGCACGAGAATACCGTCCCCCACCATGTTGTACCCGACCAGCCCTCCGACCTGGGTCCCGCCGGCAATCGCTCCGCCGGCCCAACTCGCGCGGATAAGGCCATGGTTCAACCCTACGAGGCCGCCCAGACTGTTCCCCGCAGAGAGCGCAGCCGTGGAATAGCAGCGGGAGACGCTGCTTTGCTCCAAGTCTCCGACCAGTCCGCCGGCCTGGCTTCCCGTGACCGTCCCCGTGGTGAAGCAGTCCTCGATCGTGCACTCCGGCCACGAGACGCCGACCAACCCTCCGACGTCTCCGCCGCCCGAAACGCGGGCTCCCGCGTGGCACGACCAGACGCTTGTCCCTGTGGCGTCGTCGACGAGCCCTCCGATGTAGAGGCCGCCAGACACCTCGGCGGTGGACCAGGATTCCGAGACCGCCGCGTTGTTGTAGCACTCGCCCACCAAGCCGCCCACGTAGTTGCGGCCGACCACGTGTCCCCCCTGGACATAGCAGTTCCGGACCCAACCCTCATTCAGCCTACCCACCAGAGCCCCCATGCGGTCGACCGCCTTGGTGCACGTTGGGTCCGGCTGCACGTCCGGCTCGATCAGGCCCAGATTCTGCACCAGGGCATCCCACCCGCTGATCACGCGGAAGAGCCCGATACGGAGTACGGAGTTCGACGCGAGCGGGCTATCTTCGTCCTTCACGTGATAGATCAGATTCGCGATCGTATGATCATTGCCGTCGAAGACGCCTTGGAAGGTGGGGATCAGGTTCACTGGGGTCTTGCCCAGGTCGTTCATGTCGATGTCCGCGGTGAGCCGGAAGTGCTTGGCGCCGTCTTGCGGATGGAGCCCGATGGCGTTCAACTGCTCGGCCGTGGCGATGAGATACGGATCGCCGGCCGTGCCGCTGCCACCGGCGTACTGACCCCGCGCCGGCAGAACCACTGTCGCCAGGATAATCATCGCTGTGAACAATCCCCACCGAATCGCCTTCATCTGCTCTTTCATAATCCGCTCCGGTATGTCATTGCGAGCGCCGCGAAGCAATCTTCCATGCCGAGGATTGAGATTGCTTCGTCGCCCTCGGCGCGAAGCGCCGCTACGCGTCGGGCCTCGCAATGACATCACAAGGTTCATTCTGTTAGAGACTCTAATAATCTTTGAACTTCCGCATCCACGGGGGCCAATCTTCCGGTTGGACGCCGCCGGCCTTGGTCCAGGGGCCGGCGGTATCGAATTTGCCATGCCACTTCAGCGTCCACAGTTCCTTGAGTCCGACGGGCCGGACCGACCCATGTTGGCACGATCCTGTCAATGGCCGGCGTTCGGGTCGGGCGCGTGCTCCCAAGCCAGCTTTGGATAGCTCGGCCCCTCATCGCTCATCTTCCAGAGGTCCGCGGCGCCATTGGCGGTCTCCCCTACGAAGTCCCAGCCCGCGCCGAGATAGGTCGCCTCGTCCTGCATTTCGGCCGTGGGTAGACCGGTTCCACCGGCGCTCTTGTTCAGGCCGCTGGTCGTCGTATCCCAGAAGCAGCCCAGGATGTCCCATGCGGCGACGGACTTATCTATTGCCACAAGTCCGCCAACGGAGGATTTGGGGTCCGACGCCGGCACCGTGCCGGTTGTTGTCACCGCGCCGGTGGAGTAGCATCGCAGCAGCGTTCCCTCATTCCAGCCAATCAAACCCCCGATAACCTTGTCCCCGCGCACGGCCCCGGTGGCGTAGCTGTCGGTCACCTGCGTATCGAAGTAGGGAAGCCAAATGCCATCTCCCACTTCGTTGTACCCGACCAGCCCTCCGACCGTGGTCCCGCCGGCAATTTCTCCGCCAGCCCAACTCGTGCGGATGAGGCCATGGTTCAACCCTACGAGGCCGCCGAGACTGCCAGCCCCAGAGAGCGAAGCCGTGGAATAGCAGCGGGAGACGCTGCTTTGCTCCAGGTCTCCGACGAGTCCGCCGGCCTGGCTTCCCGAGACCGTCCCCGTGGTGAAGGAGTCCTCGATCGTGCACTTCTCCTGCACGACCGCGACCAACCCTCCGACGTTCACCGCCCCCGAAACACGGGCGTACACGTGGCACGACCAGATGCTGGCCCAGATAGCGTAGCCGACGAGCCCTCCGACGTTGCCGCCACCGGACACCTCGGCACTGGACCAACACTCCGAGACCGCCGCGTAGTTGTAGCACTCGCCGACCAAGCCGCCCAGGTAATTGCGGCCGCGCACGTGTCCCCCCTTGACATAGCAGTTCCGGACCCAGCCCTGATTCAGTTGACCCACTAGAGCTCCCATGCGATCGACCGCCTTGGTGCAGGTGGGGTCCGGCCGCACGTCCGGCTCGATCAGGCCCAGGTCTGTCACCAGGGCATCCCATCCACTGATCACGCGGAATAACCCAATACGGAGTACGGAGCTCCACCCGGCAGGGCTATCTTCGTCTTTCACGTGATAGATCAGATTCGCGATCGCATGATCGTTGCCGTCGAAGACGCCTTGGAACGTGGGGATCAGGTTCACCGGGGTCTTGCCCAGGTCGTTCATGTCGATGTCCGCGGTGAGCCGGAAGTGCTTGGCAGAGTCTTCCGGATGGAGCCCGATGGCGTTCAACTGCGCGGCCGTGGCAATGAGATACGGATCGTCGGCCGTGCCGCTGCCACCGGCGTACTGGCCCCGCGCCGGCAGACCCGCCGTCACCAGGACAAGCACCGCTGTGAACAATCCCCGCTGAATCGCCTTCATCTGCCCTTTCATACTCCGCTCCTTTCGAGCTCTAATAGTCTTTGAACTTCCGCATCCACTGGGGCCAATCTTCCGGTTGGACGCCGCCGGCCTTGGTCCAGGGGCCGGCGGTATCGAATTTGCCATGCCACTTCAGCGTCCACAGTTCCTTGAGTCCGACGGGTCGGACCGACCCCTGTTGGCACGATCCTGTCAATGGCCGGCGTTCGGGTCGGGCGCATGCTCCCAAGCTAGCTTCGGATAGCTCGGCCCCTCATCGCTCATCCTCCAGAGGTCCTCGGCGCCGTTGGCGGTCTCCCCTACGAAGTCCCAGCCCGCGGCGAGATAGATCGCCACATCCTGCATTTCGGCCGTGGTTTTCCCAGTTCCGCCGGCGCTCTTGTTCAGGCCGCTGGTCGTCGTGTCCCAGAAGCAGCCCAGGATGTCCCATTTGGATACGGACTTATCGTTTCCCACCAGCCCGCCAGCGGAGGACTTGGGGTCCGACGCCGGCACCCCGCCGGATTTTGTCACGGCGCCGGTAGAATAGCATCGCAGCAGCATTCCCTCATTGGAGCCAATCAAACCCCCGACAACCCTGTCCCCGCGCACGGCCCCGGTGGCGTAGCTATCGGTCACCTGGGTATCGAAGTAGGGCACCATAATGCCATCCCCCACAATGTTGGACCCGACCAGCCCTCCGACCGTGGTCCCGCCGGCAATCTCTCCGCCGGCCCAGCTCGTGCTGATGAGACCATGGTTCACCCCGACGAGGCCACCGAGACTGAAACTCCCAGAGAGCGAAGCCGTGGAAGAGCAGCGGGAGACGCTGCCTTGCTCCAAGTCTCCGACGAGTCCGCCGGCCTGGCTTCCCGAGACAGTCCCCGTGGTGAAGCAGTCCTCGATCGTGGAGTCCGGATACAGGAACCCGACCAACCCTCCGACGTCCACGACTCCGGAAACACAGCCACCCGCGTGGCACGACCAGATGCTGGCCCATCCGACGAAGCCGATGAGCCCTCCGACGAAGCCGTTGCCGGACACCTCGGCACTGGACCAACTCTCCGAGACCGCCGCGTAGCTACCGCAACTGCCGACCAAGCCGCCCACCTCATTGCGGCCGTGCACGTGTCCCCCCTTGACGTAGCAGTTCCGGACCCAGCCCTGACCCAGACCACCCACTAGGGCCCCCACGCTGTCGATCATCCACTTGGTGCAGGTGGGGTCCGGTTGCACGTCCGGCTCGATCAGGCCCAGATTCTGCACCAGGGCATCCACTCCGGTAACCAGGCGGAAGAGCCCGATATCGACCACGTAGGACGACGCGGGCGGGCTATCTTCGTCCTTCACGCGGTAGATCAGATTCGCGATCGTATGATCGTTGCCGTCGAAGACGCCTTGGAACGTAGAGATCAGGTTCACCGGGGTCGCACCCAGGTCTTTCATGTCGATATCCGCGGTGAGCCGGAAGTGCTTGGCGCTGTGTTCCGGATGCAGCCCGATGGCGTTCAACTGCGCGGCCGTGGCAATGAGATAGGGATCGGCGGCCGTGCCGCTTCCGCCAGCGTATTGGCCCCGTGCCGGCAGACCCGCTGTCACCAGGACAAGCACCGCTGTGAACAACCCCCGCTGAATCGCCTTCATCTGCCCTTTCATACTCCGCTCCTTTCGAGCTCTAATAGTCTTTGAACTTCCGCATCCACTGGGGCCAATCTTCCGGTTGGACGCCGCCGGCCTTGGTCCAGGGTCCGGCGGTATCGAATTTACCATGCCACTTCAGCGTCCACAGTTCCTTGAGTCCGACGGGTCGGACCGACCCCTGTTGGCGCGATCCTGTCAATTGCCGGCGTTCGGGTCGGGCGCGTGCTCCCAAGCCAGCTTGGGATAGCTCGGCCCCTCCGTGCTCATCTTCCAGAGGTCCGCGGTGCCATTGGCGGTCTCCCCTACGAAGTCCCAGCCCGCGGCGAGATAGGTCGCCAGGTTCTGCATTTCGGCCGTGGTTTTCCCAGTTCCGCCGGCGCTCTTGTTCAGGCCGCTGGTCGTCGTGTCCCAGAAGCAGCCCAGGATGTCCCATTTGGAGACGGATTTATCGCTTCCCACCAGCCCGCCGACGGTGTACTTCGCGTTCGACACCGACACTGCGCCGGTGGAATAGCATCGCAGCAGTGTTCCCTCATTGTAGCCAATCAAACCCCCGACAAGGTTATCCCCGCGCACCGCCCCGGTGGCGTAGCTGTCGGTCACCTGGGTATCGAAGTAGGGAATGAGAATGCCATCGCCCACCATGTTGTACCCGACCAGCCCTCCGACCTGGGTCCCGCCGGTGATCTCTCCGCCGGCCCAACTCGTGTGGATGAGGCCATGGTCCAACCCTACGAGGCCGCCCAGACTGCTGCCCCCAGAGAGCGAAGCCGTGGAATAGCAGCGCCAGACGCTGCTTTGCTCCAGGTGTCCGACGAGTCCACCGGCCTGGCTTCCCGAGACCGTCCCCGTGGTGAAGGAGTCCTCGATCGTGGAGTCCGGATATAGGAACCCGACCAATCCTCCGACGTCTGCCACCCCCGAAACGCGGGCTCCCGCGTGGCACGACCAGATGCTGGCCCATCCGGTGCCGCCGACGAGCCCTCCGACGTTGCCACGACCGGACACTTCGGCCGTGGACCAACACTCCGAGACCGCCGCGTAGCTGCCGCAACTGCCCACCAAACCGCCCACGTAATCGTAACCACGGCCGAGCACCTGTCCTCCCTTGACATAGCAGTTCCGGACCCAGCCCTCACCTAGACTACCCACCAGAGCCCCCATGCGGTAAACCGATTTGGTGCAGGAGGGGTCCAAGCGCACGTCCGGTTCGCTCAGGCCCAGATTCTGCACCAGGGCATCTACCCCACGAATCACGCGGAACAGCCCGATGTTGCCCCCGCCAGAGACATCTTCGTCCTTCACACGGTAGATCAGATGCGCGATCGTATGGTCGTTGCCGTCGAAGACCCCTTGGAACGTGGGGATCAGGTTCACCTTGGCTCCCGCAAGATCGTTCATGTCGATGTCCGCGGTGAGGCGGAAGTGCTTGGCGCAATCTTCCGGATGGAGCCCGATGGCGTTCAACTGCGCGGCCGTGGCAATGAGATAGGGATCGGCGGCCGTGCCGCTGCCCCCGGCGTACTGGCCCCACGCCGGCAGACCCGCCGTCAGCAGGACCAGCACCGCTGTGAGCAATCCGCGCTGAATGGTTCTCATCCGCTTTTTCATACTCCGCTCCTTTCGAAGACTAATAGTCTTTGAACTTCCGCATCCACTGAGGCCAATCTTCCAGCTTGACGCCGCCGGCCTTGGTCCAGGGTCCGGCGGTGTCGAATTTGCCATGCCATTTCAGCGTCCACAGCTCCTTGAGGCCCACGGGGCGGACCGACCAATCCAGGAACAGGGTATTCAGGGTCCCGTTGTGCCGATTGATGCACAGGTAGGTGTTGGTCAGGGGCGAGAACGAGTCGCGATCGGAGGGTTCCCGTTTGGGGGGCGGCTCATCCGCTTTTACCATCCAAGCGTTAGGGCCGACGCTGTCGAGAAGGGCCGGGATGGCGCCGCATTGCTGGAGCGCGTAGACGTTCAAGTCCCGCTGGGAACCTCCCGCGAGAATGTCGGAACCGGCGAACAGGCTCGGGGCGAAGAGATTGCGGTTGATGCCGTAGCTGCCGGGAAACGCCGGGGTGGGCGTTACGACCTCCCACGCCAGAAAGACCCCTCCCCCGCTCAGCGCCCACCCGACTTGGCCGGCGCTCGTGACGGTGTAGGTGTCCACGTGCCCCGTGGTCCGCGTGGCCATGGGGCAGCAACTGATGCCCCGCGTCTCGACGGCATGATACCGTTGCAAGGCATTCGGATCGGTATGCGGATTGAGGTAGACCCCGCGCAGGAGCGACAGGCCGGGAGGGGGGGCGAACGAACCGAGAGCGAAACGGCCGTCGCGATCCTCCAGGTACAGGGCCAGGGTCGAACCCCACTGCTTGAGGTTCACGCGGCAGACCACCGCGCGGGCCCGCTTGCGCGCCCCCTGCAGGGCCGGCAGCAGGACCGCCATCAGCAGCGCAATGACCGCAATGACCACCAGCAACTCAATGAGCGTAAAACCGGTGGCCCGCGCGATCGGCAATTCCCTGCCCGTCTTTTCGCCGTCGCCTTTCATCTCTGCCTTTCTGCCAAATCCGCCACTCGCTCTCCATTATACCCCAACGGGCCGTTGTCAACTACCGTTTCTTGTATGGATTTGACCCCGTAATGGTACCGCCTTCCTGGTCTTGAACGAGATTTCGGAATACCAAGGCCGTACTACTGCAACTCTTTTGAAAATATCATCCATGCTTCGGGCGGATGTTGGCACGATCCTTTCAATTGCCGGCGTTCGGGTCGGGCGGGTCGCCCGCGGGCGCCTACTCCCAAGCCAGCTTGGGATAGCTCGGCCCCTCATTGCTCATCTTCCAGAGGTCCGCGGTGCCATTGGCGGTCTCCCCTACGAAGTCCCAGCCCGCGGCGAGATAGATGGCCAGGCTCTGCATTTCGGCCGTGGGTTTCCCAGTTCCACCGGCGCTCGTGCTCACGCCGCTGGTCGTCGTATCCCAGAAGCAGGCCTGGATGTCCCATTTGGAGACGGACTTGTCTACCAGAGTACTTTACGCTCGATGCCGGCACTGCGCCGGACGCTGTCACCGCACCGGTGGAATAGCATCTCAGCAGCGTTCCCTCATTGGAGCCAATCAAACCTCCGATAACGTTGTCCCCGCGCACGGACCCGGTGGCGTAGCTGTCGGTCACCTGCGTATCGAAGTAGGGAAGGAAAATGCCATCCCCCTCCACGTTTTGCCCGACCAGCCCTCCGACGTACATCCCGCCGGTAATCTCTCCGCCGGCCCAACTCGTGTGGATGAGGCCGTGGTTCTTCCCTACGAGGCCGCCCAGACTGCTGCCCCCAGAGAGCGAAGCCGTGGAATAGCAGCGGGAGACGCTGCCTTCAGTCAGGTATCCGACGAGTCCGCCGGCCTCGCTTCCCGTGACAGTCCCCGCGGTGAAGCAATCCTCGATCGTGCTGTCCTCCTTCTGCACGACTCCGACCAACCCTCCGACGTTCATGGCCCCCGAAACGGAGGCTGCTACGTGGCACGACCAGACGCTGGCCCGCGCGACGTAGCCGATGAGCCCTCCGACCGTGCGGCTGCCGGACACGTCGGCGCTGGACCAACACTCCGAGACGGCCGCGTCGCTGGAGCAGTCGGCGACCAAGCCGCCCACGGTGCTGCTTCCGGCCACATGTCCCCCTTTGACATAGCAGTTCCGGATCCAGCCTTGCTTCAGACTACCCGCCAGGGCCCCTACGCCGTTGACCGACCTGGTGCAGGTGGGGTCCGGTCGCACGTTCGGATCGATCAGACCCAGATTCTGCACCAGGGCATCCCACCCGCTGAGCACGCGGAACAACCCGATAACGGTCACGTAGGGCGACCCGGGCTGGCCATCTTCGTCCTTCACCCGGTAGATCAGATTTGCGATCGTATGGTGATTGCCGTCGAAGACGCCTTGGAAGAAGAAGATCAGGTTCACCGGGGTCTCGCCCAGATCGTTCATGTCGATGTCTGCGGTGAGCCGGAAGTGCTTGTTCCAATCCGCCTCGCGGAGCCCGATGGCGTTCAACTGCTGGGCCGTGGCAATGAGATAGGGATCGTTGGCCGTGCCGCTGCCGCCGGCATACTGGCCCCGCGCCGGCAGACCCACCGTCGCCAGGATCATCACCGCTGTGAGCAACCCCCGCCGAATCGCTTTCATCTGCCTTTTCATACGCCGCTCCTTTCGAGCCCTAATAGTCTTTGAACTTCCGCATCCACTGGGGCCAATCTTCCGGTTTGACGCCGCCGGCCTTGGTCCAGGGTCCAGCGGTATCGAATTTGCCATGCCACTTCAGCGTCCACAGTTCCTTGAGTCCGACGGGTCGGACCGACCAATCCAGGAACAGGGTATTCAGGGTCCCGTTGTGCCGGTTGATACACAGGTTGGTGTTGGTCATAAGCGAGAACGGGTAGGGGCCGTCGTCAGAGGGTTCCCGTTTGGGAGGCGCCTCATCCGCCTTGACCATCCAGCAGTTGAAACCGGCGCCGTCGAGAAGGGCCGGGATGGCGCCGCATTGCTTGAGCGTGTACACGTTCAACTCCTGCTGGGAACCTCCCGGCAGAATGTCGGAACCGGCGAACAGGCTCGGCGCGAGAAGATTGCGGTTGATCCCGTAACTGCCGGGAAACGCCGGGGTGGGCGTTACGATCTCCCACGCCAGAAAGACCCCTCCCGCGTTTACCTCCAAGTAGGTGCCACCGGGGCCCATGCCCTTGACGCCCAGGAGCCCCGAGGTCCGCGTGGCCATGGGGCAGCAACTGATGTCGCGCGTCTCGACGGCGTGAGTCCGTTTCAGGTCATTCGGATCGGTCAACGAATCAAAGTAGACGCCGCGCAGGAGCGACAGGCCGGGAATAATGGGGTTCCCGGCACGCGCGAAACGCCCCTCGCGATCCTCCAGGTACAGGGCCAGGGTCGTGCCCCACTGCTTGAGGTGTACGCGGCAGACCACCGCGCGGGCCCGCTTACGCGCCCCCTGCAGGGCCGGCAGCAGGACCGCCATCAGCAGCGCAACAATCGAAAGCACCACCAGCAATTCGATCAGCGTAAAGGCCGGTTTCTTCTTCATTTCCGTCGTCCCTGAAACCGCGCGTCCACTGCGGCTACTTGACGGGGTGCCCAAAGCCGATGTCGTCAATGTAAAGCAGGCCGGTGCCGCCCGCTTGAGGGTTCAGCTTATCGCCCACGCCCAGCGTGACCTTCTGCACCGTCGTCAGACTGACGCCCGTCAGATCGCTCAGCGAAATCCGCCATTCGGTCCAGTCCGCCGTGATCGTGGCAGAGGGGTTCGGGTAGATCACCATTTTGCTGTTGCCGGTCCTGTCTGTGATGGTCAGGTATAATGACGCTGGAGCATTGGGCATCGTCATCCCGGCGGCCGCCGCCTGCCAAGAGCCGGTGCCCGTATAACCGCGGAACCACAGGTCCAGGTGGGTGGCCCCACGGCCCGTCCAATCCTGCCCGATGGCCAAGTGCCGGTATATCTCACTGTAGAAGGGCGCCTTCGAGTTGTCATAGGCCAGTGGCATCGACTGGCGGCCGCCGTGCACAATCTTCTGCTCGGCGAAGGGAGCGGTCAGGTAACTAACCATCGAGCCGCTCTTGCCATCGGTAAGACCATCGGTCCAGGTACTGTAAATGCGAAAGTCCGTGTCGTTGTAGCCTTCGAAATTATCCACGACGGCAAATTCCTGGGTTGTAAAGCTCCAGACGTCGCCCGTAGACGTGACGGTATTGACCTCATCGACGCGCCAGTAGTACGTCGTCCCGAAGTTGAGCGTCCCCGGATCGAAGGCCGGGTCGGTCACGGTCGTGGCGGGGGCCGTACCGTTGGCCACCGCACTGGGGTCGGTGCCGAAGAATACCTGGTGCAAGCCCGCCTCCCGGCCGGGCCGCCAGCTCAAAGTGGTCGTGAGGCTCTGACCGGCAGCGCCGTTGGCCGGCTGCGGCGTGTGGGCCTGGACCGGGAGATTGGCGGGATGGCCAAACCCGAGATCGTCGATGTAAACCAGGCCGGCGCCACCGGCCTTGGGACTATTCTTATCGCCAATCCCGATGGTGATCTTCCGGATCTGCGTCATTTGGACCCCGGCCGCCGTCAGATCGCTCAGCGGGATCTGCCATTGGGTCCAGTCACCCGTGGTGGTGGCCGCCGGGTCCGGGTAGACCACCAGCTTGCTCTTACCCGCGCTATCCTGGACCATAACGTACAGACTCACCGGGGCATTGTACTGCGTGCTGTTGCTCTGGGCTCCTGCGCCGGTGAGGGCGGGATAGCCGCGGAACCACAGATCCAAGTGTGTGGCCCCGTGGTCCGTCCAGTCTTGCGCGGTGCCCAAGTCCCGTGTCGTCTCACTGTAGAAGGGCACCTTGCTGTTGTCGTAGGCCAGCGGCATCGACTGCTTGCCGGCGTGGACAATCGTCTGCTCGGCAAAGGGGGCCATCAGGTAACCCACGACCGAGCCGCTCTTACCATCGGCCAAGCCGTCGATCCAGGTGTCGGGAATGAGGTGGTCCGTGTCGTTGTAGCGCTCGAAATCGTCCACAACGCCGAATTCCTGGGTTGTGAAACTCCAGACCTCGCCCGGGTAGGTGCCGGTGGCGCCGATTTCATCGACTCTCCAGTAATAAGTCGTGCCGTAGCTCAGCGCCCCCGGATTGAAGGCGTGGTCGGTCACGATCTGGGCGGGGGCCGTGCCGTTGGCCACCGCGTTCGGGTCGGTGCCGAAGTACACTTTGTGCGAGACGGCCTCGCGGCCGGGCCGCCAGTTCAAGAGGGTGTCGAGGCTCTGACCGGTGGCGTAGGCGGCCGGCGCTGGCGCGTGAGCCTGGACCGGAACCTGGTAGAACCGCACTTCGCTCAAGCACGTGGCAACTTGGCCGCCCCAGGTCTTATTGATGGTCAGCCTGACGTACTTGGCTATCACGCCGCCGAAGCTGACCGTCGTGTTGGCGGCGTAGTTGGCCGCGCCCGGCCCCATCGCAAACTGGGGCACGTTGGCCAACGCGGTCCAAGTCGCGCCGTCGGCCGAGTACTCCACGTTGACACTCTTGGCGCTACAGCCGAAAATGAATTCAGGCGGCCAGTTGGAGTTCCAGACGAGAAGCTTGTCCAGCTTGTAGGCCTTGTCGAACTGGTACTGAATCCAGGGCGGGGGTGTGCCGGCGCTCTGCCACATCGTGTAATTGTCGGTGCCGTGCAGATCGCCTGTCATGCCGGAACCGTCGATGGTCTTCTCCGGGCCCCAGCCCGGGAGGCAGCCGGAGGCGGTGGCGGTGATCGAGGTGCCGACGATCGGACAAGAGTACGACTCGACCGTGAAGGACCACGTAGTTCCTTTGAAGATCGTGTTGCTGGGGGCTTTGTTGACTTCATCGACCCGCCAGTAGTAGGTTTGGCCCAAATCGAGAATGGCGGCCGGGATGTAGGTGGTCGCCGTCTGGCCCCGGCTGACCAGAACGCCACCCGGCTTGCTGCGGCTGGCGTTGTTCACGTCCGCGAAGCTCTTGCCGAAGTACACGTCATGCGTAGCAGCAAACTCCCCCGCCGTCCAACTGAGAAAGGTGTCCTCGGGCACGTCGGTGGCCCCGTGGGCAGGATGGGGATCATGGGCCAGTTGCGGCCCGGCCGGTCCCTGCATGACCGCTTTGACCTCGTCGGCCGTCAGGGCCTGGCTGAAGATGTAAACGTCGTCCAGCAAACCGGCGTACCAGGACCCGCCACTGACGACGCCGGGATCGCCGCCGATGTACAGGTTTTCGGCACTATCGTAGGGCAGCGGGGCCGCCGCGCTGCTCTGCAAGATGCCGTCCACGTACAGCTTCAACGTGGCGCCGTCGTAGGTCGCCGCCAGATGCGCCCACCGGCCGGCTACCGCCTTGGCGGTCAGGGCGGTGTAAGCGGGGTCGCTGCTCCCGCGAACGCCGAAGACAAAGCTCCCCGGGTAGAGCGGCAGATTGGGATAGGGCAGGTCGCCTTGCACCGCTAAGAACCAACTGGGCCGGCTCGAACCGCGGCGCCCGTGAAACAGGATGACTTGCTGATCCAGGGTGCCGGGCTGCACGTACGCGGTGACCGAGAACTGCTGGGTGCTGCGCAACTGGAGGGCCGGGTTATTCCACACTTGGAAATAATCGCCATTGGCGTGGAATTGGGCCGCCTGACCGCGGATCCCCGGCACATAGCTTACCTTCCCCAGCAGCTTGGCGTCATTGCCGTTGCCACTGGAGTCCCCTCCGCTGCCGTCGAAGGACCAGTAGGCCACGGGAGCCGCAGGTGCAGCGTACGCCCGTTCCAGTACGAAGCATACCACGGCGGCAGCCAGCGTCAGATGAATGAGTCTCTCGTGCATGATAGTTCTCCCCAGAGTAAGTTTTCGCGTCACTTTCGCCCGTCTGCCTCAGTAGTCCTTGAAACCGCGCATCCATTCGGGCCAGTCGTTCGGTTTCACACCTCCGGCTTGGGTCCACGGCCCATTCGTGTCGAAATCCCGGAACCATTTCAGCTTCCACAACTCTTTCAGGCCGATCTTCCGCACCGACCAATCCAGGAAAACGCCGTTCACGACACCATCGTGCCGACTCACGCAGAAGGGCCAGGTAAGGCTGTGATTCAAATTGGGAGGGGGCGGCACGTCCGCAGAGGGGGGCCCTCCATAAGGATGCGAGCAATCCATAATCACCGGAATGTTCCCCTTGTTCCCGAGGGAGAAGATGTCCACGCCCCGGGACAATTCGGCCAGCGGGACAAACGTCAGAGTGCTCTCGAAGCGGGTCCGGAACAGGAACTGGTTCATGCCGTAGCTGCCGACAAACCGGGCCCCAGGCGTGTAGATCACCCAGGCGGGATCCCTCAGGTCCAGGGTCCCGCCCACAAGACACGCGGGTCCAATGTTGAGCAGGCTGAGTAAAGATCCCGGGAGAGGGAGACTGAAATCTGGGTTGACGGGGTAGTATCGGGTGGCCGTAGGGCACCAGGCAATGTTCTTCGTGCGAAAATGGTAAAAAGAGTCCCACGGTGCGTTGATATCCGTAAGCGTGAAGTCCCGCATCGTCCCGCACAGCAGCGCCGCGGCGCCAGCCTTGCCATTGATGTACCCGTTATTTTCCTGGGCATACATGGCCAGGATTGTCCCCCACTGCTTCAGCCGGGATTGACAGACCATCGCCTGCGCCTGCTTGCGGGCGCGGGACAACGCCGGCAGTAGCAACGCCATCAGCAGCGTAATGATCGCAATGACCACGAGCAACTCGATGAGCGTGAAACCGTTCGGGGGGATGCCCGAGCTACAACGCCCCCACCGCCGACACCCTTCCGGCCTGCCACCCCCGCTTTGCCTCTCCGGGCTACTTATCGCTCCTACTCCCATCCGCTCTTTCCTCCCGGTGACCGGGAACCACGTCACCGCTGCGTTCATTCTCGCTTTGAGCCTGTCGCGGGCCTATTTGGCCACGCGCGGCTGACCTCGTCATACCGGGCGAGGGCCTGCGCTGCCATCTCGGGTATCATGACTTGGCTTAAGATATCCTGCTCAAGATCGTAGAGATCGACTTGGCCGTTGTCCAAGAGCTTAGGGCCACCCTCGGGTCGGGGCCCGCGCTGCGAGGGCAAGAGCCAGGATCTACCTTCGTGGACGCAGAGTCTGGCAATGCCGAGCCCCATCCACGGGGCCAAATCCAGATCCACCGCGCCGTCCAAGTCGACGTTCGCCTCTCGGGCCAGCGCGACAATCTGCTGGCGCAGGTCCGCGGCCGCCCGGCCGGTCTCGGGCATGTGATAGACGTGAATGTGCATGGGCAGACTCTTCCCGTCTTTCCATCGCCTTTGGAGGTATTGCAGTGTTTGCTTCTTCGACAGCAGTACCCACCTTACCTGGTGCTCCGTGATCCGATATTCGGGGGGGTCCTTCAGGCAGTTGAGCGCGATCACGCACTGCTTCATAATCAGGAGAGTCATCCAGGCGTTGAGGTTCGCCGTCGGCTGTTGCGCGGCGGGTCGCCGGGGCGCCATTCCTACGGCCGTGCCGAGATTCCCCAGTTCCGCCAGCCGCTCGTTTTCGAGATCCTTCATGGTCTGGCGCAGTGGGCGCTGCGTTTCGGTCGAGCCGGGGGGCACCTTGAGCGCGCCGGCGATTTCTTCGATCTGCTCGTCCAGTAACAGGATCTGGGCATAGACTTCCCTGACACGTCGGGTGATCTCGCGCATCTCCTTTCTGCCGGCCCCTGGGTGGTTCGCCACGGTCGTGCTGATCAGCTCGGTCAAGTTTTCATCGCTTTCCTCTTGCGGGCGGTCCACGGATTCGGAGGTCCCGCTCGGGCCTCTTTCCGTTCCGTGGGCCATGGGCAGCAGGACCAGGGCGACGACCACGAGCGCGGCCAGGCCCCGCAGGCCGAGTTTAACATTCTTCGGGAAGGGCCGGCTGACCATGTGCTCAATCCGCGCCGTCAGGGCCTTCTCCGACTCCACCACGCCCAGCAGCCGCAGGCTCAGAGCGGGCCGGCCGAAGGCCAGCTTGGAGATACAGAGCAACGTCCTGGGGTATTCCTCCGCCTCCCGGCCCAGGGCGGCCAGGGCCGTCTCATCCACCGCTTGCTCCCGGATGGCGCGAATCCGCGCGTTGGCCCACCACAACGGGACGTGGTAGAGGTACACGATTTGCAGCAGGGTCTGGAGGAGGCTGAGCCAGAGGTCGCCCCGCTGGACATGGGCGAGTTCATGGAAGAGCACGGACCGCAACTGCGGCGTCCGCAATTGTCGCAGCATCGGCGCCGGCATCAGGATCACCGGCCGGCGCAACCCGCACACGCAGGGGCTGGCCGACAGGCAGCTCAGCCGGATTTCCACGCTGCCGCGCAGGCCCATCTGCCGGCAGCACTGTTCCAGTAAGACCCGCAAGCTGTCGGGGGCCTCCTCCGACTGCGCCATCAACCCGTGGACAAACGAGACCCGCTGGATCAGGAGCGCCCCCATGAGCAGGACGGCCACCGTCCAAGCCAGCAGGACCAGGGCTTGCCACGTGGGCAAGACCACCGGCCGGACCGGTGCTGTAGGCAGAGACGCTGCCTCCGACACCGGCCCAGTGACGGTCTGGGGACGCGAGGCGGCATCTCCGCGCGCAGGTGCTGCGCTGGGGACTGGCTCGGGCGTCAAGGAAACGAGGGCGGTCTTGGGCAGTTGACTGCCCACCCATGAGACCAGGCTGGTGGGTAACGAGAGCGAGGGCGGCAGAAGCAGCTTCACCAAGACCAGCAGCCAAATCCAGTGCCGCACGACCGCCTTGACCCGTTTCCGCAGCAGCAGGTCCAGCGCCGCCAGAAGGACGATCAGGACGCTGGACTGGAGCAGCAGGGAACCGGCCAGGGCCACGAACGCTTGGCCTGCCGTGTTCAGCCCGTTGACGAGCTCGCCCATGGCCATTCCTCCTTATCCTCCGAGAAGAGCCTCCGCCGGCCCGTAGGGGCAGACCCCTGTGCCTGCCCTGGAGAGGGCAATCACGGGGGGTTGCCCCTACAGACAACCGGAACCCAAGTCGGTTGCTTACTCGCGCTTTCTATTCTGAATCAGGCGCTCCAGATACTGATAGTCCTCCTCGGACAGTTTCTTGCTCTCCATCAAGAACTGCACCATCGGGGTCAGCGCCCCGTCAAAAGCCCGCTGGGCCGTGCGCAGGAGCTCGTTGTGCTGGGCTTGCGCCCGCGTGACGGCGGACCGGTACAGATACAGGTTCCGGACCCGCTCCTTGGTGAGAAATCCCTTGCGGACCATGCGGTCCATCGTGGTCTTGACCGTGGTATAGGCCCAGCCTTTGCTCTCCCGCAGCACTTCTTGAACCGTGGGGGCGGCGCAGGGCTCGTGTTCCCAGACCACCTGCAAGATCGCCCATTCGCCCTCAAAAAGCTCGAAATTCAACTCGGCCATACATCCTCCATAACTCTATCGCAATCAATGCTACTCTATCGCAATAGAGCGTGCAAGAGAAAAACGGCGGTTTTCCCAGAAAACGCGGCCGGCGAGCTCCAACCGGTGGCAGAATCCCGCCGCTCAAACGCTCTGATCCGTCCTGCGACCATGGCTTTGGTTCCGTTTTACATCTCAGTCCTGACGGACTCGCTTATTGGTGCCCCTATTCTATATAGAAGGAGTCTCGAAGTGGAGGAAATTGGCCAGAAAATCGGAGACTGTAGCATAAGTACCGGCATAGCTGATGCAAATGGGGCCTGTTGGTCGATGGGTATTCCAGAAGAACCGAAAGGAATCCGGTTATTCTGGGAGGACCGACCATGGATGGCCCTGGCGAATATGTGCCCGATATCA
>JAPLMX010000036.1 GCA_026386805.1 Phycisphaerae bacterium
GCTTTCGGCGGTTCTCCAACTCGTCGAAGTCCCTTCGTGTTCGTCCTTTTCTGTCCATGCGGACAGCCTACGAGAACGAAACGCTGGTGTCAATATATTATGCGAAAAATCTGTCACTATATTATGCGAAATTCAGTAGTGAGTCTCCGGCCGCCACTCGATGTGAACTCAGGATTACCGATTCGATGACTGGCCCGTCTGAAAGTGCTTCATTCTCCACAAGGAGAGATTTCGGTCTTGCATCTTCTGATATCTGGTCACTTTCGTTACGAACTGATATCTTGCTCAGCTGGTAGACTCCGGACGGTGCCCATCGAGAGATCGCTTCAACCCACGATATTTCCCAAAGATCCCTTCCGGCTTTAGCGAAAACACATCCTGCTCCACCCCCGTAAATGCTGCCACGAGGCCCATCGAGGCTCCTGTTAAGCCACACAACGGGGGCGACGGATGCGGCCTGAACAAGGATTCGGACCTTACCACCATTGACGATGTGAGTTGGCTCCACCGAAAAGAGGGATATTTTCGGCACGTCATTTGGGCTGGTCAGGTGACTACATGGCGCCTTGGCCGCCGCCATCGCTTGCACGACCTTATCAATGGCTGACTCGGAGTCAGGGAACAGGTCGACATAGTGGAGTTGCCGAAGCCGTGAATCTGTTACTACGCAATCGTCAAGTCGCACCGGAATGACAAATACTGCGTCTTCCGGCATCTCTTCGAGAACCTCCAGGGCAACTTTCATCTCTCGTTGAACGAATCCCCGTTTGGAAACCGCTCTCTGGGACAGAACCGCGAGGAAAACGCTGGCTTGGCGTATTGCTCGCTCGATCGTCGGTTTCCACTTCTGACCAGGCAAGAGTGCCGCCTTATCGAACCACACCGTGTAGCCACGTTTTGTGAGAGCTCGGACAATACCGCGAGCTTGGTCTTCATCTTCGTGTGCGTAACTCACAAAAATCACAGAAACCAGCCCCAATATCCTTGAACCTTGGTAATGCTGTAAGCCTAACGTCACCGATCTGCCGCGCGCGATAGCGCGTCGGCAGCAGTGGCCTGTTGGCATCTTCTACCGCACCTTGTCTCCTGAGACTATCTCAAGCGACTTCTTTGTTTTGGATATCTCAGCACGAATCCTGGCCGCACGCCCGAACACAAACGACGAGAAAATAACCAATGAGGCGGCTATGATCAATACGATGATGACAAGATGAGTTCCAGTGAGGAGGGACTTGCCGGTCAGGAAGAAGGCGGTGAAACTGAGCACCGTAGTTACCAACGCCCCAGCAACGCCCATCCTGGTAGCACCCTGCCCCTTTATCATGCCCAAGCGTGCCAGTTCGTACTCACGCTCGAGTCCCTTAAGGTGGAGTTCAAGCTCCTCTTTGGACATTCGCTGGTTGCTCTTCGTCGCCATGCAATCCTCCGCTGCTAACAACAACTAGACTGACCCGGATAACATGCGGGTATCCTTGTTTCTGACCGTATGAAACGGCTTCGGATTTGCCGCCGAAGGCGCGATAAGGTCTGTAGAGTCAATGGCCTGCCCACGGTCCAGGCATTTATCTCGGCATGTTATGCGGATCGTCTCTTGCGCTGCCGCCATTCGATTCTCTCCAACTGTCACCCACGATTGTAGCTTGTCCGGTCGGGCAGGTCAAGCGGGCAAGTCTCTCAGTGACCCGCCTCCAGAATGCGTTTGATCTGTTCGCAATCGATGCTGCCGAGGTCCATCTCGGCGGATTCCAGCCACTGGCCGCTCGCTCTCTTCATAGCAGCCGGACCCCTTCTTTCATAATCCGGCGAGCGAAGCTGCTATCGGTTTCGATGAATTTCCGATGCATGGGTATAAAGATCGATGTCGCTGTCTTCTGTCGGCTGGCCCCAAGCGTAAGAGCCAAAGAGAATCACCTTCTCCGGGTGCAGGGGTGCCAAGGCGTCCTTGATCCGCGTCTCCAACTCGTCCGAAAGCTTGATCGTGCTCGGGGCCATGCGTGTATTCTATCGACGGCGGGGATACCGCGCCAAGCACGTTCCGTCGGACGGTCGGATGGGAGCCGGACGCTCTGGGGTCGGAACGTGATCCGTGATGAGACGAAGGGAAGAATGATCGGCAGGAAAGAAGGCGGGAGGAGCGGTTCGTAAGGGGGTTCATGCCGCCCTGCCCAAGCAGATCCGTGCCTGATACCCGGCGGCAGGGATCGTCACGCTTTGCCTATCGGGCGGCCTTGTGGGCGAAATACATCTTGTGCAGGAGGGGGCCGTGGTCGGCGATGGTGTGCCCCTGTTCGGCGAGGAATACTTCCACCGCCTTGGTGGCGCCACGAAAGCGCTCGTTCGTGTAGTCGTCGAATACGCAGCACCCGCCGGGTGAAAGGCGGGGCCAGATCGCGCGCGCCGCGTACAACATGCTGTCGTGCAGGTCGCAGTCGATGAAGGCGAACGCAAACGGGCCGGGAAGCGACGCGAGCGTCTCCTGGAAAAGGCCCTGGACCAGACTGATCCGCTGCGAGACACCGAGCCGCTCGATCTTCCGCCGGACATAGGAGAAATCGTTTTCTGCGAAGTCCCTGTCCTGGCCGGCATGGCCCCGCCGGATTTCCCGGGCGAACTCCGCAGGGTCGAAACCGCGGAACGTGTCACAGGCATAGATCCGCTTGCCGGACCCGCGCCGCTGCAGATGCCGCGCCATTTGGTAGGTCGTGCCGCACAAAAAGCAGCCGCACTCGATGACGTCGCCGGGAACACCCAGCGTGGCGTCCAGCTTGGACAGCAGGGCCTGGACCTCCTCCTCACACGTCAATCCCTGCTCATACCGGATGTACTGTGTGGCATACAGCGATGGACAACGCAACAGGAGTCCGCGCTTGAGGCGCTGCCGCCAGCGGGCGGGAAGGCATCTGCCCAGGTTTCGCAGGATACGATTCATCGGTTGACCACCAAGTCACCCCACCGAAGAGCCCAAGGCAGGGTATGCCGCGCGTACGACCTCGGTGCGGTCGTGCAGTTTGCCCGGATTGGCGGCCGGTGTCAAGGTCATTGTGGATACCATCCCACCCCCTGCTTTCGTTCCGCCCGGGGAGCCGGTACAACGGCCGCAGGAACGTACAATCACCGATATCCCAAAGGACTCCGATATACGATGAACATGCGACGCACAGCACTACGCCGAGGTGTGGCTCAACGGCAAGCTCGTCGGCACACTACTATGGCCTCCCCTACCGGATCGAGCTGACCGAGCACCTGAAGAAAGACAAGAACGACCTCGTCCTCGTCGTCTCCAATTCCGTCGCCAATCGTTTCGCCTGGGACATCTGGGGCACGCGCGGCGACGCGAAGACGGAACCCTCGGGCCTCCTCGGGCCGGTGCAAGTCCTCGGGACAAAGGACTGACGCAAGACAGGCAGCGGGCAAGGAAGCACGTGAACCGAGCTTGCCGGGGCCCCCAGCGATCGAGTACAATGAAACATGCGTCTCTTGACGCTACAAGGAGATACACGATGAATGACCAGATAACCGTTGACCCTCGCATCTGCAATGGAAAGCCTGTCATCTCCGGCACCCGCATCCCGGTCACTGTCGTGCTGGATCAACTCGCCGAGACGGAATCCGTGCAGGAAGTGTTGCGCCGGTATCCGGAGCTCTCGCCCGAACAGGTCAAAGCCGTCCTGCAGTACTGCCATGCCATGATTGATCATACGGAGCTCGAGCCCGAGGCAGCGTGAGCGATACCCCATGCGTCTTTTCCTGGACCAGATGATCGATCGCTGCGTAGCGGATGTGCTGCGAGAAGCAGGCTATGATGTTCAATGCGCCGCACAAGTGGGCATGGCGCGAGCGGACGATCTGGAAATCCTGGAATACTGTACGAAGCAGGATCGCGTTCTCGTTACTCTGGATGAGCATTTTGGCGATTGGACGGTGGCGAAGTTGGCCACGCACGCCGGCGTCATTCGGCTCAAGGTCCATCCAACCGGCTCGCGGAACATCGAGAAGACACTCCTCCCGTTTCTTGGACGTTACGCCCATCGCGACTTCCGCAACATCTTGGTCATAGTCAGATCCACCGTGGTGCGATGGATTCATACGCTGTGATCCAAATTCTGGGGGACAATTAGCATCAGGAGTTTGTCGCAGACGGGCTCCAAAGACGCGGGGGCAGACCCCAGAGGCGTCGGAAACTGTCTTCGAGCTGAGCCAGAAAGACCGCTGCTTCGGGGCTGTACTCCTGCGGTGCCCACGGGGCGAAGTCCTTGTCATTCGCGGGGCTGTACGGTCCCGGCTTGACTTCGAAAATGACCGTGTCGGGGACCAGGGCGAAGATCGTGTGCCAAACGCCCGGCCGGATGTCACACCCGTAGATACCCCGGCCGGCGTCGAGCAGGAGAAAGCTTTTCTCGTCCAGCGAACCCTCGTCGCCAAATGACACATAACCCAGCATACCCTGCAACAGGATCAGCGACTCCGACTTCGGCGGGTCGAGGTGCCGGTGGGGCCTGATGTAGCTGCCCGGCTGGATGGCATTGAGCATGCGTTGCAGCGGATCAGCGTCGCCGCTGTGAAAGACGTGGATCTCGCGCTTGCGCGGGCTGCGCTTGGCGTCGTGGGCCTTCCTCTGCACGAGATCGCGGTCGATGAACGTCACCGTCTCGTGGCATGACTTCGTGGCTACCGGGGAAATCCTGATGATCTCCGGTCTATCCATATCGGTTCTCTCTGTGTCCTCCGTGCCTCTGTGGTGTTACCCGAATTGGGCATTCGGCACCTCGCGAACGGACGGCGGCACCTGGAAGTAGTCCTGTGGCTCAAAACCGAACGTGCCGGCGACCAGGCTGCTCGGAAAGGTCTCGCACTTGTTCCGATAATCGCGGACGTTTCCGTTATAGAACCGCCGGGCGGCCTGGATGCGGTCCTCCGTATTGACGAGTTCCCGCTGCAACTGGAGGAAGTTCTGGTCGGCTTTCAATTGCGGGTAGTTCTCCACGACCGCCAGCATTCGCTGCAGGGCCGCCACCAACTGATTCTCGTCCACCGCCTGCTCCTCGGGCCGGCCCTGGCTGGCCATGCACTGGACGCGCAGTTGCGTCACGCGTTCGAGGACCTCCCTTTCGTGGGCCGCATATCCTTTCACGGTCGCCACCAGGTTGGGGATCAGGTCGTATCGGCGCTTGAGCTCCGTATCGACGTTGCCCCACGCATCGCGGATGTAGTTCCGCAGGGCCACCAGCGTGTTGTACGTCACGACCACGTAGATCAGAGGCACCAGAACGATAACTCCGAGGACAATCAGCGGCACCACGGCATGGTTCATCATGGGCTCCCGGAAAACAGGTACTCGGGCATCAGCGACCTCAACGTTATCAGCCGGTTCAGATTCGGCTCGATCTTCGCCAGGTCCAGCCGGGAATCGAACGTGATCGCCAGCGTGTCCTGGTCGATCTCGATGGTCAGATCGCCGTTGGCCAAGAGATACTCGATCATCCTCGCGTTGCACACGTCGTAGGCGAACTTCTTGTCCGGCGACCGCACGCAGAACTTGCGGGAAAACTCGTGCGACTCGAAGTCGATGTCGTCATACCCGAACGCCTGGGCGACCTTCGAGAAGAATCCCTCCCGGCCGATCACCAGCTCCGGAAAGGACCTCGGCAGATGCAGAAGGAAGCAGGAGAAGTAATGATGGTGGGTCTCGTTATTCCCTTTAGAGTCGCTCGAGTGCGTCTCGTAGTGATAGTCGAACGCCATCACGTCCCGCTCCGTGTAGTTACCCGAAAGCGTGTTGAAGGCGTACCGATTCGAGCCGGCCCGCAGCTTGTTCAGGAAGCTGTAGTGCTTGGCCAGGTCCCAGTCCTTCTGCGGATCGAAGCGCAGGCCCAGCCGGGCCGCCAACGCCATCATGGCCTGCCGCCGCTTCTGGGCGGCCAGATAGCTCAGGACCGCCACAGTGGCGATCACCGCAATTACACCAACGATAATCAGAGGTTCCATGCCATCCACCCGTAATGCCCTGCCGCTGTACGTCGTTTCTGCAGGAGCATTATAGGGGGGAACGGGACCATCGTACAGACCGATGTGCGGGCGTACTGAAGTGTCAAGTTGGAAGTGTGAAGTGCAAAGCGGGAGAGCACGCTGCTTCCAACTCGAAACTTCACACTTAGAACTTTTTGCGATCCTGCGGGCCCACTACAAGCCGGCGGACTTGCTCGCCTGCTCCGTCCCGCCGTCGGCGCCCATGTTGACCCGCTGTCCGTTGGGTGCCGGCTCGTTGGTAAAGGCCGAGGCGGGGTCGCCGGCGTCAATGCACGGACTGGTCACCGTGTCCACCACCCACGTCTTGTTGACCGGGTCCCACCGGCCCGCGGCCGTCCCCAGCGCGCGATCAGAAATCGAGAGAGGTCAGTCCCGCTCGAATCGCATACTTGACCAGGTCGGCGACGCTGGAGACCCCGAGCCTGCCCATGAGGCTGCGGCGCCTGGCATCGACCGTCTTGGGACTCATGTGCAGACGCTTGGCAATCTCCTTGATGGACAGGCCCTCGGCCAGAAGCTGGAGGACCTGGCGCTCGGGGCTGGTGAGGCTGTCGGCCGCGGCGGCGTTGGGTCTGCCGGAGCCGCGCATGTAGTCCTCAATGACGACGTCCGTGATTTGCGGACTGAGGTAATGGCCGCCGGCGGCTGTCGCCGCCAGGGCCCGGCGCAGCTCCTCGAAGAGATAGGACTTGAGCACGTAGCCCGAGGCGCCCGCCTTGAGCGACTCTCGGACGATGTGCTTGTCCGGGTGCATGGACAGGACGATCACCTTGACGTTGGGATTCTTCTGAATGATCTGCCGCGTGGCCTCCACGCCATTGAGATCGGGCATGGTCACGTCCATGATGACCACATCGGGGGCCAGCTCCGCCGCGAGGCGCACCGCCCTCTGGCCGTCTTCGGCTTCGCCCACCACCTCCATGGGGCTCTCCAACGCGGAGTTCTGCATTGGGGACCCCGCGCCGCCCTGACCTTCAATCAGCGACCGCAGCCCCTGCCGAACGATGGCATGGTCATCGACGATCAAGATTCTCATGGCCACGATTCGACGGCCGGCTCGAAGCCCACCTCGTACAGGATCGGATTGCTCAGCTCGAACGTCAGCGAATGGGCATCTTCCAGGACCTTGTCGATGTCCTTGCAGACCTCTTCTATGGCCCGCAAGGTGTTTGTCTCGAGCGTGGACGTTGGCAGGGATTGCAGCGTGAGCTTGGTCATGGCCAAGCGCTGCCCGATCTGGTCGTGGACTCCCACGGCGATGCGCCGTCTCTCCCGCTCCGCTGCCAGCGTCAGCTCCGCCGCGAGCTCTCGGAGCTTGTTCTGGTAGTCCAGAAGCTGTTGTTCGATCCTCTTGCGCTCGGTGATGTCGGTCATTATGGCCTGCACGCCCCAGACGTTGCCACCACGCATGATCGGACTATCCAGGTAGCGTGCGGCAATACGACCCTTCGGCGTCATCACCTCGAATTCGCCTTCCAGAGGCACTCCCGCCCGCAACCGCTCAAAATCCTCGCTCGCCTTTTCCCGGTAGGGCTCAGCAATAAAGTCAAGGCAACTCCTCCCAATCAAGTCCTCTTTTCTGAATCCATATTCCTCGACGAACCTGTTGGCGTCTGTGATCGTCTTTTCCAGATTGATGATGACGATAGCCTCTCTGGCGTTTTCAAACAGTCCCCGGTATTTCTCCTCGCTCTCCCGCAGCGCCTCGTCCGCCCGCTTGCGCTCGGTGATCACGTCAAACACAGTGACGAAATACTCCTTCTGGGGGCTGTAGACCGAGATCGAAAACCACATCTTCAGCGCACTCACGTAGATCTCAAAGGCCTCGGATTGGCCGGTGCGGGCGACCCTGCCGTAGATTTCGAGCAGTTCCGGATCCGACTCCCGAATGCCGGGGATGACCTCGGACGCTCTCTTGCCCACCACGTCCTTCAACCCGGTCTGTGTTTCGAACGCTTCATTGACGCTCAGATAGATGAAGTCCAGCGGCCGTCCGTGATCGAACAACATCCGGCAATAGGCGAGCCCGTTCATCATGTTCTCGAACAGGGACCGATAGAGGCTCTCGCTCTGGAGCAACGCCTCATCGAATCGCTTGCGCTCGGTGACGTCGGAGAAGACGCCGCGGATTCCCACGGCCCGGCCGTCCTCCGAAATCGGACGGCTCGAGGTACGCGCCCATCGAGACTGACCGTCTTGGGTGTAATACCGGAATTCCCAGGGCTCCAGGCGATTCTCAAGGGTGTCGCGGAGACTGTGCTCCAGCCCCGGCAGGTCCTCAGGGTCGATCACGTCGCGGAACGGATGGCCCACCAGTTCCTCCGGCGTGTACCCGGTCATCCGGTGCACGGCCGGACTGATATAGGTGATGATCCCCTCCGCACTGACGGTGAAGATCACATCGTTGATGTCTTCCACCAGGTCGCGGTACTTCTCCTCGCTCTCACGCAACGCCTCCTCCGCGAGGTTGCGCTGGACTCTGGTGCGCATCGCGGTTATGCCGTAGGCCAGATCGTCGGCGAGCTCGGAAAGTAAGCCGATTTCGTCGGAGTCGAAGGCCTCCGGTTGCCGAGCGTAGAGATTCAGTACGCCCAGGACTTGGCCGCCCGTGGCGAGGGGAAGGGCGATGGAGGAGCCGTAGCCTCGCTTCCCGGCTGCGTCCCGCCAGGGAGCATAGGAAGGATCGGTCCTAATGTCTCGGATGAAGTGGGGTTTGCCGGTGCGAATGGTCTTGCCGGTGGGCCCTTGTCCATGCGCGGTATCGGACCAGGTGATCCTGACCGTCTCGAGGTACCCGTCCGTATGGCCGGCCTGGGCGGCGGGTCGCACGGTCTTCTCCGCGTCCTGTTCCGCAAATCCGATCCACGCCATGGAGTACCCGCCCTCGCTCACGAGAAGCTGGCATATCGTATCCAGCAGCTTCCCCTCGTGCTCTGCGTGGAACAGGATCTGGTTGCACCGGCTAATCGTCTGGAGCGCCCGGTTGGCCCGGCGCAGCGCCTCCTCGGTCCGCCTGCGCTCGGTGATGTCTTCGCCGGAGCCCAACGTGCCTATGATCTGGCCAGTTTCGTTTCTCAAGACCGTGTTGTGCCAGGCCATGAGTCGCTCCTGGCCCGTTCTGGTGAGGACGACGTTCTCGACCTGTTCATTCGGGTGGATTCGGCCTGCCATCAGGCCGGCAAAAACCGCCCGGATGTGCTCCCTTATGCGCGGGGGCAGGAAATGGTTGAAGCAGTTCTTGCCGAGGATTTCCTGTTCCGTGTAGCCCAGGATCTCGCAGCCCTTCTTGTTGATGAGGCCGACCCTCTGCTCGGAGTCGATCACCACCAGCATGACTCCGGCGATGTCGAGATACCTCTGGACTCTATCTCTTTCTTCCCGCAGGAGTTGCTCGGCCCGCTTGCGTTTCGTCACGTCCGTCAAAAGGGCCTGAACGCCAACGACCTGGCCGCCTCGAAGGATCGGGTTATCCCGGTATTCGACGCAGACGACCCCCCGCGGTGTGAGGACCTCCATCTCTCCTTTCACCGGCTGGCCGCCCAGCAGGACCTTGAAATCGGCCATAGCTCTGGTCCTGTGGTCCTCGGCGACGAAGCCGAACAGGCTCCTGCCGATCGATTCCTCCCTCTGGAAGCCGTAGTCCTCCACCAACCGGTTCACGCCGGTAATGGTCCCGTTGAGGTCCGTCAGGACGATGGCTTCCCGCGCGTTCTCGAAAAGGTCTCTGTATTTCTCCTCGCTCTCGCGTATCGCTTCCTTCATCTTCTTCCTACAAATCGCATCCTTTGCGGCGCCAGCTTCCATCGTTCGTTCTCCCTCGATATGCAAAACGTCGGCACAGAATCTTCCACGGTGTTGCGCATGACTGAGAAGGCCCCGAAATGTTGTGCTGAGCAAGGTGAAGGGGATGGTTCGGCGCCGGAACCTCGGCGCAAAACCCCAGCCGCCCGATCTGTTTGAGACTGTAACAAGCTCACAGGAACAAATCGTCGTAAGAACCGCTCACATAAGGGGTTACATAAACATCGCGTCGCCGAGAATGACAGGCTTGATAAGTCCTGTCATGCCTTGCCGCCACGAAGCCTGCAAACGGCCGTTTTTCCGCCATCCCCGATCTGTTTTCCTGTTTCCTGAAGAGAGCGGATCGGGCCGCCGAAACAGTATTGGCGTCTTTTCGCCGGCATACGCTACGTTTCTCTCAGTTTGAGGTGATTCTACTCCTTGGGTGACATGCGTCAAGCGGATTTCCGACAAGAATTGGACCGGGGGCCGGGAGCCGTGCGGAAAAACCTGGCGCACTACCAGGAATCGGCGTGTAGTCCAGGGGGTGAACTGAGCCGAAATCTCTCATGCCTGTGTCTTCGCGAGCGCATCCGAGATGATGCCGCGAAAGGCAATGACGTGGCCACACACCCCAGGTGATGGTTGGTGAAGGAGCCGGCGGCTTGAGTCCGGAAGGTTGGACCTGAGGCGTCCGGCAGGACCGACGGGGCACGGACCCAGGGATGGGACGCGTATACAGGGCTTACAAGGCCAGGGATGGTGCTGGATCGCTTGACGACAACTGAGTGTCGGCATCTGCAGCGATCGGCACCATCCCACCCCTTTGCCGTTGGTAGTGTGCCCGTAAGGGCATAGAGAGAAGTGAGATTGTTGATGTGTGATTCTTGATTTGTGAATCAACAATCAACCCTCACACTTCAAACTTCTAAGAAACGCCTCACGGCGTCATTATAAACGTGGCGGTGCGATGCAATCGGCGGAACAACGGACAGGGAACAACAATGCTTGACTCGAAACCGATCCTGTTGGTGGAAGACGATGGCGTGGACGTGATGGCCGTCCAACGCGTGCTCAAGGAGCTGAAGGCCGCCAACGAGCTCGCGTATGCGGGCAACGGCGAGGAGGCCTTGGCGTATTTGCGGAGTCCGGAGAACGAAGCGCCCTGTATGATTCTTCTGGACCTGAACATGCCGAAGATGGGTGGCCTCGAGTTCCTCCAAGTTCTCCGGGCGAATGAGGCGCTGAGGAATATCCCCGTGATGGTGGTCAGCACGTCCGCTGAGAAGCAGGACATGGCCCGGAGCTTCGAGCTCGGCGCCGTCGCGTACATCGTGAAGTGTTACAGCTATGGGGAGTTCCGGGAGAGAATGAGGGCGATCACGCCGTACTTGGCCGTCGTTGGACCGACGGAGAAGCTGGAGCCGGCGCCAGTGTGAAATAGAGAACAACTCCATGACCTGTACCGTCGGCAACCAGCAAGGCAGTCTCTCCACCTCTTCCGGTGCATCGTCGAGAGCAAAGGCACGATCCACTTGGCGGGCAACCCAATGGCCGAGCATCTTGCAACCACAACGACTTCGATCGACACCTTGAACCGCGAAATCGCCGAGCGTAAGCGGATCGAAAACGAGCTGCGGCTGTCCGAGGAACGCTTCAGAATCCTCTTCGAGTACGCCCCGGATGCCTACTTCCTCCACGATCTCCAGGGGCGACTCCTGGACGTCAACCAGAGGGCAGAGCAACTCACCGGCTATGGACGAGAGGAACAAATCGGACGCACGATCATCGATCTGGGGGCCGTGCCGCCTTCCCAGACGGACCGAGTCCTGTCGATGGCCGCCGAGAATGCCGCAGGGCGCCCGAGCGGACCGAATGAGGTGATCCTGCGGCGCAAGGATGGCGCGCTCCTCACCGTGGAAGTGATGACTCTTCCGGTCACAATCAAGGGCGATCTCGTGGTGCTGGGCATGGCCCACGATGTCACCGAACGCAGGAAAACGGAGGAGGAGCTGTGGCGCAGCGAAGAGCGCTTTCGGCAGGTGGCGGAATCTGCGGGCGAGTTCATCTGGGAGGTCGATGCGGAGGGCTTATACACCTACGCCAGCCCGGCAGTGGAGGAGATTCTGGGCTATACACCCGAAGAGTTGGTCGGAAAGAGGCACTTCTATGATTTCTTCCTTCCGCAGGAACGAGAGGGTCTAAAGACAGCGGCGTTGGAGGCGTTCGCCCGCAGAGAGTCTTTCCATGAGTTCATCAATTCCAATGTCCATAGGGACGGCCACGTCGTCGTCCTGGCGACGAGTGGAATGCCCATTGTAGACGATCAAGGGAATTTTACCGGATACCGAGGGGCTGATACCGACGTCACGGAGCGTAAACGGCTGGAGGAACAGACCAGGCAGTTGCACCGACAAATCGAGTACGTCCTCGGCGTCACGAGGACGGGTCTGGACATCATCGATTCGCAGTTCAACGTCCAATACATCGACCCCGAATGGAAGAAGGTCTACGGCGATCCCCAGGGCAAGAAGTGTTACGACTACTTCATGGGGCGCGCGGAGGCCTGCCAGGGTTGCGGCGTGGTCAACGCCCTGGAGACGAAGCAGCCCGGCGTCACAGAGCAGACTCTCGTCCGAGAGAACAACCGCGTGATCCAGGTAACGAGCACGCCGTTTCAGAACGAGCAGGGCGAATGGCTGGTCGCGGAGGTGAACGCGGATATCACCGAACGCAAGCAGGCGGAACAAGCGCTGCGCGAGAGCGAGGTGCGGTTCCGCTCCCTGGTGGAGCAGGCAGGCGACGGGTTCGGACTGCTGGATGCGGAAGGCCGGTATGTAGACACGAACGGTGCGACCTGCCGGCTATCGGGGTATTCCCGGGACGAGTTGTTGCGCCTGAGCATCACGGACGTCGCTCCGCTCGTGAGCCGAGAGGAATACGCCGCGAGATTTCAGTTGCTCGTGGGCCAGCCGCCCATCACCTTCGAGTCCACGTACCGGCGCAAAGACGGAACGACCTTCCCTGTAGAGGCCACCGTCTCGGTCATCCAGGTCGGCGGCGTCCCGCTGTCTTTGTCGCTGGTGCGCGACATCAGCGAGCGTAAAGAAGCCGAGAGGCAACAGGCCGAGCTGCTCCAGAAGCTGTCCGAAATCAACCAGGAGCTCCAGGACTTCGCCCACATCGTCTCCCACGATCTCAAGGCTCCCCTGCGGGCCATCCGGGTCATCGCCGACTGGCTTCATGCCGATTATACGGACAAGCTCGACGACCAAGGCAAGGAATATCTCACGCTCTTGACGAGTCGGGTGGATCGCATGCAGGGCCTCATCGACGCGCCATCAAGTACATGGATAAGCCGCAAGGCCGCGTTACCGTTGCTTGCGTGGCAGAAGAGGGCTTCTGGAAGTTCCGCGTCGCCGACAACGGCCCCGGCATCGAACCGAAGCACTTCGAGCGCATCTTCAAGCTCTTCCAGACCCTGGCGCCCCGCGATAGCCAGGAAAGCACCGGCGTCGGTCTGACGATCACCAAGAAGATCGTGGAGAGGTACGGGGGCAAGATCTGGGTCGAATCCGAGGTCAGTAAAGGAAGTACCTTTGTCTTTACGTTGCCCAGGCAACGAATGGAGGTGAGTGATGCCAACGTCAGAACCGATGCCGCCTGCACCGTGTGAAGGGGACGGGACCCCAATCGCGAATCGTCGCGATTGGGACCCGGACACGGCCCAGAATCCGAGATACAGGGTCCTGCTGGTGGAAGACGACCGAATCGACCAAATCATCTTCCGGAGGTTCGTCCGGGATGCGGGGCTTTCCTATGATTACGCCGTCGTTGGTTCTGTGTCGGAGGCGCAGGAGATGTTACGGTGGTCTCCCCCCTTCGATATCGTGATCTCCGACTACCTGCTGGGAGACGGCACGGCATTCGATATCCTGGATTTGGTGAAAGAGGCTCCGGTGATCCTGGTGACCGGCGCCGGCGGCGAGGAAACGGCGGTAAGGGCCTGGAAAGCCGGCGCTTATGATTACCTGGTGAAGGATGCCCAGGGAGACTACCTCCAAGCCCTGGCGATCACCGTCGAGAATGCGATCGAACACCGGCGGACGAAGAAGGAGCTGGAATTGCTCTCCGGGGCGATCATGAGTACGAATGATTGCATCTACATCACCGACATGCAGGGCAAGATCATCTTCGCCAACGAGGCGTTCTGCCGGACGTATGGATACACGCAAGCGCAGATTCTGGGGAAAGACAGCAGCATCCTCTGGACGGGCGGTCACCCGCGTACGCCCACCGGGTGTGTCCTGGGAATCCAAACCGCCGGGGGCGGTTCGGCCGTTGGATTCTATCACGAACGACAAGGGGGCGGGAGGTTCCCGGTTTCCCTGTCCCGGTCGATCATCAAGGACTCCAACGGCCACGATGTGGCCGTCGTGGGGATCGCCCGCGACCTGTCCGAGCGGCTTCTTCTCATGGATGAGTTTTGCGCGGAGATTGCCGGTCTGGAAGCACACAACCAGCGGTACCGTGAGCTGACGATCACGCTGCTCCAGACGTTGGATTCACTCTTGGCGAAGAACAATATCGGCAAAGCCCTCCGCATCATCATGGACTTTCGTAAAATCCTGGAAATCGAAATGGAGGGCGTACGATTGGAGCGAACCGATCTGAACCTTGGGCCGCTGACCTCGCAAATCGTGGACACCCTGAGGCCGGCGGCGGGCGAGAAAAACGTTGAGCTGACAACCTGTGTGCCCGAGACGGAACTGATGGTCCACGCCAATGGGGACCATGCCGTGCAAGCGTTGACTTGCATCGTGCGCAGTCTCATCTATCTCCTCCCGGGGAAAAGCCGGATCAGCATCCGAACCACAGATGCGGAACAGGGGATCACCGTCGAGATCGGGAGTGACGACGCCCTTGGTGCGATTCGCAAGATCTACAAGGCGATGGAGGGATTTGATTCCTTCGGCGGGCATGCCGATCCTCACGGAGACCTGGTGCTGGGCCTGTTTGCGGCCAAGAGACTGGTGGAATTGCACGGCGGGACGATGGACCTTGACGGCGGGAGTCCTGAGGGCGACATCCTCTCGATCACGTTGCTCAAATCCAGGGAGGTGCCCAGAGACTCTACGCTCCTCCGCTCCGGGGCGGACCAGCATTAGGCTGGTTCGACACGAGGATTTCGCTACGGCAGATTGAGGTATTTGCAGGCTTACTGAATTTCGCATAATACAGTGACAAGTCACTCAAAAAAAAGACCGGGGTGCTCCAAGAACCCGAACAGGAGTTGTCCGTTCTGTTGCACACGCTCCATGCCATCCTCCACCGCTTGCCCCACCTCCCCGAGGTT
>JAPLMX010000065.1 GCA_026386805.1 Phycisphaerae bacterium
AGGAGACTCCACGTTAGCACCTCCAAGAGGAAAAGACCGCGAGAAGCGGGAGGACCAGGGTAGTTGAATGTTCGATTAGTCACGCGATGGCCCCTTTTAGGGGCCTTCCTCATACCACCGGCTCTGCCGGTGGTTCTGATTCCGTTGCTCAGCATTTCCGGAAGCATGGGCAGGACTCTGCCGGGCAAATAGACGCTGTTGCCCCGTCTGCGGGCGGATCGATCGAGCGCCGAGCCTTCCGCAACGAAATGGCTCACATCCGCGATATGAACCCCGAGGACCCAGCCCCCCTGCTCATCACGGACCAGGCTCACGGCGTCATCGAAGTCTTTCGCATCCGGCGGGTCGATCGTGACGATCAGCTCGTCGGTGAGTTCCTCGCGGTTCTGCGTGTTGCGAGAATCGAACGCCATCTTCGCGTTGCTGGCCTCGACCAAGCTGCTCGAATCGAAGGCGTCGTACAGATGATGGCGGCGGATAACGGCGGTCGTCTCCGTGTCGAACTGGCCCGGCCGCCCCAGGACCTCGGCAATCACGCCGCGAGCCGGCTGAGAACGGGTCGGATAGAGCCGTATCTCGACCGAGACCTTGTCGCCGTGGCGGACCTTTCGTGCATCGACGGCCTCGATCTCGATGGGCCGGGAGAAGTCTCCGCCGTCCGGCTGGACCCGCCAGCCGTTCTGCTCCTGACGCAACGTCCCGACCACGCTGGTGTGGGCGCGATTGAGGACCCGGACGATCTCCCCGGTAAGGCGGTCGTCGTCATCCCTGGAGCCTCTACGCGTGATTCTCGCGACGACCCGATCTCCCGTCATGGCGCTGCCGGTGGCCTTGGCTGGAATAAACACGTCGCCCTCGTCCGCCGACTGCTCGGGCGTGAGGAATCCGTAACCACGGGCGTTGGCCTTGAAGACGCCCGTAACCTCGCCGGACAAGGAAGGCAGGCTGACCTCGTTCCCCGGGCCTACGATCAAACGGCCCTGGGCACAGAGCGATTCAATCGCCTCCCGGAAGGCCATCTTGAGCTCGCCGCGAACGCCAAGCTCCTGCTCCAAATGGACCAGCTTGCGCGGGGTGCTGTCCTTCTGCAGGAGGTGCAGGATGTGGTTTTTGAGAATCTCGTGCATCCTGGTCGATCCTACCTCAAAGGCTGCGCCGAAGCAAGCAAAGCATCAGCTCAACGAAGGGAGAGGATCTCTCTGAGCAACATGAATTCGAGGTCAAACACGCGGCGCAATTCTGCATCCGGTACCACGTCGCCGGTGACACCCATCCGAGCATCGGCGAAGCGTGAGCCAAATCCGACGGCGGTGACAGATCCCCGGCCGTAGCGTACCGTCGCCGCCACGGGCGTACCATCGAGCAGGATCTTCGGCTCACCGCCCGCAATCCGGTATGCGGTCTCAATCGGCACCGCAGGCTGGTTGCCCACGGCGGCGAGTGACCCGCTGAGAACGCGGCTTGAGTCGAGGCTTAGGCCAAAAGGATAGAGAAGGCTATTGGCTGTGGAGGCGGCATTCTCTGGGGAATCCAAGACGAGGACCCTTCCACCCGACGCCGCGTAGTGTACGATTGCCGCACGGAATTCCTCGGCCACCGTGCGGCTCGGGTACGTGAACACGACGAGATCCCCCCGGAGGGCCTCCGGGCCGCTTCGACGCGACGTGAAACAGCCCAGACGCAGAATCCACCGTTCGAAGATTCCAAAGCCATTCGCCTCTCCGGCGAGAAACCCGCTTCGGGACAGCGGCGTGTCGCACAGGGTGCGATCCATCACTACCTGGACCAACGGCCGAGCCGGCGCGGGCAGCGGCATGCCATGATGGTGTACCGCCCGAGCCACCACGGTTGCCGTTGTCCAGGCGAACAGGGCGAGAGCAAGCAACAGAATCGCCGATGGCGGAGGGCAGATGACGGAGGGCAGATTTGCAGTGTCGGTCTTCCTGAACACGGGACCCTTTGTCCGCCGCCCAAGGAGACCACCGAGACTGAGCACAAGGCCGGCGAAGAGCAGCCAAGGGCGCAAATCAAACAGTGAATTCCGATGGTTCAACCATTCCAGCATGCCGAGCATGAGTTCCGCCTTCCCCGGCTCAAATGTGCAGAAGTTCGAGAAGACGGTTGAGTCCGTGAAAGCCGCCACGCGGCCGGCACCGCGCCGTGTGGCCCACAGTTGAATAAAGGCCCCGTAGCGGCTGTAGGCGTGATCCTCGACCTGAGGATAGAAATTGCTGACGTGGTAGTCCGCCGGCAGATTCCGCAGGCCGGTGGATCGGATGACCGCCCGGCCCAGACTCGCCCCGGGATCGATGGAGCAGGAGACGGCAAAATCGAACTGCGGCATACTCTGGACGATCGGATGCGCCACCAGCGGGGGCCGCCAGCGTTGCTCGAACACCGCGTCCATATCGAACAGGCAGTCGTACCGGAAGCGGAAACCAAATCGCTGGGCGATGTCGTTGAGGTGCGTGCCGATATCGAACACGTTCGTATGCTCGCCGATCAACAGCAGGCCACCGCCCCTCTTGACGAAGCCTTCAATAGCGGCCACTTCCTCGGGGGCGTATCGCGACGTCGGGACTTTGACGACCAGAACATCGCAGTCCTGGACCGCCGCGTCATCGATTCGCGAGTTGAGTCGTCCCATGCGATAGAAACGCGAGCAGTAGTCATAGATGCAGGCGTAATTGTATCCGGACTGTTCGCCGTACCATTCCGTGTCGAAGGGACGGTCGGTCGGCTCCCACGTGGAGTGGTATTCGTCCACCAGAATTCGGCCCTCCTTGCGCCAACCGGCCGGGTCCCATAGCAGCGCGAAGCAGAACAGAAAGACCCCCGTGAGAACCAGCACAAGAGCGATGGCGCGGCGACGCGTGGGGTGGGCCATGCCCACCATTTGTCCCATTGAGTTGGGCAAATCCGACGATTCATCGACACGTGTTGTCACGTAACGGATGGCCAACAGCACCGGAACCGACAACAGGGCCAGATGGACCCACGGATTCCAGAACTGGTTCATCAGTGATAGCGGCGTCTCATACTCCGTCCGCAGCGCCCGGTGCACGAGAATCGACATCAAGAGAGCCGCTCGAACCGGCAGCCACAGAACGGTCAAGAGGATCAAGATCATCGCAGGTCGTGCGGCCTCCGACGATGTCTTTTGGCGAGCGGGGACGTTCGCCCTACTCCATAGCATCACGACTCCACCCACCAGGAAGCACAGTGTGGGCGGGTCCAGAAGAAACTCCCAGGTGGCCCCGAGGCGATGCACCGTGCGGACGGAGTACAGGGCCAAATCAGAGCCGTCCAGAGCCGCATCCATCCCGAGCAGGCGAGCCGCCCCCAGGAGAACCAACGCCAAGGGGCGAGGAAGCTCGTGGGACCGGGCCGTGAGGCTCTCGTAAGCAACCATTGCCAAGGATTGAGCCGTCAGGATGACACCGGCCGCCAGGGCCGCCGAGCCGATGATCTTCGGCCATCGACGCGGGATTGGCGCCGCGTGCAAGGCCAGACCCACAAGGATCAGCAGCGGCGCGATTCGATACGGCCAAGGAGCTGCCGCAACCACCGGAAGCAGCAATACCAGAGCAATCGCTGATTCGGCCTTGCCCGGCGTTGACGGCCGGACTCGGGTGAGCAAGCCGGCCCCGGCGATCACCAGCGCCGCCCATAGCGGCCAGCTCACCTCGTGGTAATACCGCAATCCGAACAGCCACGATACGCTCAGTAGTGCCAGACCCACCCACGCTCGTCTCACGGCGTCCCCTCCTGCGCTTGTGTCGAGGGCGTCCCGCCCTCGGATCGCGGGCTGGAAGCCCGCGACACAGGGGCAGGCTCCTCGGGGCCCTTCTCGCCACGCAGCGCCGGGGGCACCCAAGCGGGCTCGTCTCTCAACTGGGTCAGGAACCACCGCCAGAAGTCGGCGTTCTCCCGCAGGCCCTCGAAGGGCTCGCCGTCCTCGCGCTCGAGGTTGTCGTTCGTGGCGAACTGCGTATCGCCGATCACCACCACCTTTCCGGCCCCGATGCGGCGCAGGACGATGACCGGCACATTGTCCCGCCCATAGGCGATAACCTGCGCGTCCGCCGCATTGCAGAGCACGGGCCAGGCCGCATGGAAACGGACGAACACACGCTGGTCTTCCGAGCGCAGGTACGGAGACTTGAAGTGCCCCATCGGCACGGTCTCCGGAGAATGGACGCCATCGGTGCCAACGTCGAAACCGAAATCCAACAGCAGCGGCCGGCAGGGTCCGGCGTCGTCACACCCGGCCGTGAGAATGAAAGTGCCGCCGCGATTCACAAAATCACGCAGGACGGCACGCTCCGACCGCGAAAAACCTCGCTGCGGCGCGACGGAGATGAGCAGACCCGCTCGCTGGAGTCTCTCTGCGTCAAGCTGCGGCAGAGCGAGCGCCAGGTAGCCATTGCGCATCAGGGTCAGCACCAGCCCGCCGAGGCCGTCCCCGCGCCAGGACTCCCCACTCGACGCTTCCAGGTGCGAGGCATCGAGGTACGCCAGGTTATTGGGCGACTTGAGGCGGCCATCCGGAAAGGACTCCCACGCGTGGCTCGTCGCCGCCGACGTGATGACCAGCGATCCGGCCAAGCCGAGCACTACCAGGGCGACGGTCCGCTCGTTCGGACGTCCCAGCAGCAGACCGACGATCCCAACGCACAGCAACAGGCCGAGGAACTGCCGCCAGAGCGCGTGAGCCCGGACAGAGCCATCCGCCAGGTAGGCGAACAGACGCGACGTGAAGACGTGGGAGCTGACATTGATGCCATTGGTCAAAGAGGAGGTGTCGCCGAAGGCGACGATCTTCCCTTTGCCCACCGGCTGCTCCGCCGCCAGCAGGACGTCGCCGAGCTTCTCGCCGGCATCGTATCGCTCATTGCCGATCATGGCCCGGCTGCTGCCCTCGTCGCCGAGGTCCGCCCAGCCCCAGCGGCCGACCACGATCGGGCGGGCCCGCCAGCCGGCCTGGAGCGAGGCGCCGATGACGACCCCCAACTGGTTGCGGTCATCGGGAATGCCGACGGTGGTCGGGTGAATCATCACTTCATAGGATTGCAGCCAACCGCCGACGGCGAACGTCGCACAGTCGAATGCCACCCGCATCTTGGTCGGGCCAAGCACGTCATTGAACCGGCTGCTTCCATCGCGATCGCGGGTCGTGTGCTCGCCCAGGACCAGGAGGGACCCGCCCTGGCGGGCGAAGCTCCAGATGCGCTCGAGCTGCCCTTCGGCCCACGGCTGGTCCGGAAAGATCAGGACCAGGGCCGCCGCATCACGCAAATCCGCGTCGGACAGGTCCTTCGAGATCACGCGCGCGCCCCCAGACTTTCGAGGTAGACCGGCAGCATGCCGTACATGCCACTGCCGAGACGGCCGTAACTGTCATACGTGGGCTTGAGCCAATTCAGAAATCCCTTCTCATAGAATACGATTTTCTTGCCCTGCAAGCCGGGCGACGCCGGGTAAAGCGACGTCACTACCGGCAAGAGGAGGGCAGCCAGAAGAATTGCGGATTGCGGATTGCGGATTGCGGATTTGACGCGCGGCGCCGATCCGTCACTCTGCAGCATCCAAGCGGACCAGCGAAACAGGGCGCCGGCGATCAGGGCGTGGATCGCGACCGCGAGGACAGGCACGTTCCAGGGCACCGCCTTGTGAAAGAGCCCTGCCCACGACCACTTCTCCGGCGCGGCAGGTCGCGGGACCAGCGCGAGCAAGTCCGGAACGTAAGACAGGAGGATGAGATAGAGCAACTGGCCTGCGAGGATCGCCCCCAATGCATAGATCGCTCGCCACCGGCGGGGACGGGTGGTCGCGGCTATCCAAGTCCCCGATAAGGCCAGCATCACGACCAGATAGTCGAGGCCGGCAAACGTGGCGCCGACGTTCAATCGTCGCGCGGAGAGCAGCCCGGCCAGACGACCCAATCCTTGTCCGAGCCAATCCGCGGCCATCCACACCAGCGGGATCGTCGTGTACGCCGTCCGATAGAGGGCCAGGACCGCCACGCCTGTCGCGGCCGAGAGCAGCACCGACCGGTCTCGGCCGGAAAAGCGGAGCGCCAGGAGCACAAGGACAAAAGCCGTGCCTGAGACATTCACGACCGGCAGGGAGGAGGCCATCATCGACGCCGCAATGACGGCGGCTGCGCCGGCGCCGAGCAGGAATGATTTCGTCCACTTGAACGGGAAAGGCAAGACGAGAACAGCCGCCGCCAGCAATCCCAGAGTCAATGCTCGCTGAAGAGGATGAGCCCACAGACCGACAGAGCCCGCCGCCATCCAAGCTGCCGCCAAACCCGCGACGGCGGCGACCACGACCCGTACATCGCCCCCGGTGGCCGATGAGACATCCGCCTGCACACGATCAGTATTGACTCGTATATCGGAACGCACACGGCGATTATCGTTGAGACCGATGCTCTATGCAAACCGATTTACTACTTGGCCACCACGAACGTCGGACAAATCACATCCAGCGCCGGGCACGGCGCCGCGGCGGCCACGGACACCGGCGCCAGGAAACAGACCGGGCACTGCGTTTTTACCGACGGACACCTGGTCACCACCACAGGGCACTGAGTCGATATCGGAGGACACCACGTGCTCACCGTTGGGCACTGGGTCTGTATGGTGGCACACTTGGACAACACGAGGGGGCACTTCGTCTCTGACGGCGGACAGAAGGTGGTCTGCGTGGGGCACTGCGTGTTCACCACCGGGCATCGGGTCGCAGTGGTCGGGCATTTCGTCGAAGACGTTGGGCACGAGGTCGACACAATGGGGCACTGCGTCGACACGGCCGGGCATTCGGTCTGCACGGTCTGGCACTGGCTCACGGTCGGCGGGCATTTCGTGGTGTAGACCGGGCATTGTGTTGTTACGACCGGGCACCGGGTCTTTGCCTCGGGACATTGTGTGTCCACCGCCGGGCACTGGGTCGTCACCGGCGGACAGTGGGTTGCCACGACTGGGCACTGGGTCGCTGCCGTAAAAACCGCGCATTGCGTCACCGTCGGAGGGCACTTACTCGTCACCGGCGGACATTTTGTCTCCACCGCGGGACACTGGGTATCCACCGCCTGGCAGTTGGTCGGCGTCGGCGGACATTTCGTCAGAGATTCCGGGCACCGGGTCGCCGTGATCGGACACTTCGTCTCCACCGCCGGGCATTGGGTTTCAACGACCTGACACTTGGTCGCGGTCGGCGGGCATTTGGTGAGAGACTCGGGGCACTGGGTCGTCACCGGCGGACATTGGGTCGCCACGGCGGGGCACTGGGTCGCCGCCCCAACAACCGCGCATTGCGTCACCGTCGGAGGGCACTTCGTCGTCGCCGGCGGACATTTCGTCTCCACTGCGGGGCACTGGGTGTCCACGGCCAAGCAGTTGGTCGGCGTCGGCGGACATTTCGTCAGAGATTCCGGGCACCTCGTCGCCGTGATCGGGCACTTCGTTGCCACCGCCGGGCACTTGGTTTCGCCGACCTGGCACTTCGTCGGGGTCGGCGGACACCTTGTCAAAGTCTCGGGGCACCGGGTCGTCACCACGGGGCACTTCGTTTTTGTCATCGGGCATTTCGTCGCGGCCGTCGGGCACTTGGTCTTCACGACGGGGCATCGCGTCGCGACCATGGGGCACAGCGTTGACACGGCGGGGCACTTCGTCCTGACCGTCGGGCACCGCGTCGAGTACATGGGGCACTGGGTCTTGACGGCGGGGCATCGGGTCTCCACCGCCGGACACTGGGTCTCCACAACGGGGCACTGGGTCACGCTCCCGGGCCGGGTCGTCGGATGCTCAATGACCTCCTCCGTGAAGGTCAGAGAGAAGGCCATGTCAATCGAGTTTTGCTCTACGCAATAGTACGGGTGCTCCTTCGGGTAGCGAAGCTCCTTCCATGCGCTCGGCTTGTCCGCCGCCATGTCCCAGACGGCATCGTCCATGTAGTGGTCCGGCCAGCGGCGGGTCTTCCAGCCGAATTGCCCATCCGTCGTCTCGACCTGCACCTGGAGCCAGTAGATGAGGGGGGTGGCCGGCGTGCCCTGCTGCAGGAACGCGTCCTTCGAGCTGATGGAAAGGTCGATCTGCCAGACCTCCGTGTCGCCGCCGGCGGTCAATTGTCCGGTAGCCGGGTCCCACCACCATTCGCCGAGGTCACGGACGATGTGATAGGAGGTCTCCGTGAACTCCGCGGGGGTAAAGGACTTGGACCACAGGACGTCCGGCGCCGGCTTGGAGAAGCGATTCTGTTTGTCGGCCCCGACGGAACCAGCCGGGTCGTCCGGATGGATCGTCAGAGAGATCTTCTGGATCTTGCCTTTGCGATCGTTCTTCCAGGAGTCCCACAGGCGAACTTCCGTGATCCGGTTGGTGCTGGTGCACTTGAAGTCGTCGGCCAGCCACCGGGTTTTGCCGTCACTGTTGTCCACACGGATGTCGATACCGTTGGACGTCAGGTCCGGCCACTGGACCCGCTTGAGCTGGGGCGGCGCCGCCCGGATCGAGACATCATAATCCTCGACTTCCCCATCAGGCGCTGGGCCGTCAGGAGTGAGACCGCCTCTGCTGCTGATGCGGAACCGGGCGAAACTCTGGCCCACCACCGCATCGGGAGGCACGAACACCGTGATGGTGTGGAGGCCGTCCGGGAGGTAACCATTGAACACCTGCTCGCCGGTCTGCCAGGTCTTGTCGCCGTTGAAGTCGATCCAGGCCTGTACGATGCCCCCGCCGCCGCTCACCTCCAGCGTAATGATCGCGGGCTCACCCTGCACCAGCGGAGGAATCCATACCCCGTCTTCATCGTCATTCCCATCGTTGTCGTCGCCCAGAGCATTGGGGTCCGGCTGGCCATCCGACTCCGCATCCGGAACGCCGAACTCATCGCCCAGCCACGGGCCGGCCATGGCGTGCCGGGCGCCGCTGTGAGCCGCCAGAGTCGGATATCCGCTCGTCGTGCGCGCGTCCGGGGCATCGCCCCAGTCGTAAGTCGCCGGCGCAGGCTCGTTCTTGGGCTGGAAGTAGTAGTCTTCGGTCTCCCCTACCGCGTAGCCGTTCGCCGGTCCGGCGCCGCCGGCACCGAGAGAAGAGGTCCACGGACTGTCCGAGAGAGTGATGCGCATCCAGAGGGGATCGAGATCGCCCAGCACGGTCGGATGCCAGGATCGGAACGGGGGAGTCGTCACCGTATGGGGGCCGACCCCGGACAGATTCAACGGCTGATTCTGCACAGCCCACTCGGGAGCGGCCGTTCCATCGGCGCAGGTCATCGCATCGTCCCAATCGCCGTCACGGTTCCAGTCGAACCACACGTTGACGTACAGACGAGTCGCCTGCGGATTGACGACCGTCACGACGTAGTCAAACGTGGTCGTCCGGGAGTCCGGCAGGACCAAAGGCACCGTCACCCCGTCGTCCGAGCCGTCGGCGTCCGAAATATCGGCAAGCGGATCGAGGTTATTCGTCGGATCCACGTCCGGCCCGATGTCCGCCTCATTCTCCAAGGTCACTCCAGAGCCCAGGAAAGCCGTGTCCTTGGGACTGCGATGGAGCGGCCCATAAGGCGGCGAGCCGGCCTGGTACACCGTGGGGAAATGGGCCGTCACTCCCGGGGGACCATCCTTCGGATAGGCGGTCATCTCCACGCCGAGGCTGTTGGAGCTGTCCGGGGCATCCCCCAAGTCGTACTTGGCCTGCAGATCACGTCCACTGTCGATGACGAACGCCAGATCGAGCGACTGGCCCGCATATTCGTGCCCGCTCGGATAGGCCAACGTTCGCCAACTGCCGTCGGTCGCGAGAACCACCGCGTCCTGGCTCCACCGGAGGTCGGGGCAGGTGCTCTTCCACCCGAACTTGTGAGCCGAGTTGGCTGGTTCGAGCAGCTTGACCGCCAGCCAGTAGACCGTTCCTTCCTGTTGAATGAACGGGTCTCTATCCGCACAGAAGTTGTACTGGTAGGCCTGCCTGTGATTATCCCGCTGGTAGGCGTCTTTCAATGGGTCGCACCAGCCCTCGGGACCGTCGTGGACCATTCGGACGGCATACTCGCCCGGCGCAAAGGTCCGTGTCCACAGGAGCGCGCCCGGACGGCTCGGCGAATTGGAGTAGATGCTGACCTCGAAGGTCATCGCCTCAACACCGCGAGCGGGCAGGACATCGTTCACAAACGAGCCCCAGATGTGGATTCGCGAAATAGGCCCGCTGGCCGTACACTTGAAATCGTCGGCCAGGACCTGGGCACGCACGGCTACTACTACAGCCCTTGGGAGAAGGACGGTATCGCGTACACGTGCCGGGGGGGCCACATCGACATCGCTCATTTGCGGATCGCCACCGATTGGACCGCGTACCCGGCGACGCGGACCTATCGGCACCTGATGAAACACGATTCGGTTTTTTCTTACAAGCTGGCGGTCGACCGGTCGAGAGACTACGTTCAATTCTCCTATCCGCCCGACTGGGACAGCCTCTCCGAGGCGCAGCGCAGCCGGATCGCCCAGGAGATGGCCTTGGCCGTCGGACCGTACCTGGCCTACAAAATGACGACCTGGCATGAGATCCTCACCTGGTTCGGCTTCAAGTGCGTCGGCCTGCCGACGGAGTTCCCTTCCGCCTTCTCGTGGGAGGATTCCTTCTCGAATCTGCTGGGTACGGTGATTGCCGTGCGCGCCCTGCAGGACCGGGAGCACTCCTACGAAGAGGCCGTGAAGATCGCCCTGGACGAGGAGATGGCAAAGCTGGGTATCCAACCGGCCTCCGTGTCCAACCAAGCCAGCGAGTCCGTCAAGGGCACCTGGTCCACCGGCGATTTCACGATGCTCCTGACGATCATGAAACGGAACTTCGATATCGGACTGGGCAACGGCATGGTCACGCCAAGCCTGATTCCGAACCTGCCCGAATGTCCCGGCGCCGAACCCCTCTCGTATCCGGCCCCCAGCCTCGAGGTCCTGGCCCGATACGGGTTCTCCCTGACCCTGGAAATCGCACCGCACGAGTGGGAGAGCGGCAAGATTCTCACCGTCGCCTATGGGAGCGGCAAGCCGGGCAAACGAATCGATCCGGAACAGCACTTCCCGATCCTCATGGACTATATTCGCAAGGCCGCGACGGCCCTGTACCCCGAATTTGACTACGTGACGTACGAGGACGGCGGCCCGCCGCGCACCAATCTGGCCAAATGACGACGAGAGCCACGTCAGGAATTGAGGGTCCAGCCGTTGCTCCTATTATGGCAGCGAGCGGGTTCTGCCTTTCATACCAGCTGACCCTGCGAAGCCGAAGGGCGGGAATTGGCGAGCTACGAGGGGAATTCACGGCATCTGATACTCATAAGCGCCCATGTCCACAACCGCACCGCTGACACGCGGATTGCCTGCCAAGTCGGTAGTGACACCCGCAGGTATAGCGGCATTGTTCCCCGTGTTAATACAAGGTGACTTGGGCTGTAGCCCCAAGTCGCCGGCGGCGATGTTCACGAACATTGGATCGGCATTGATATTGCCCTTTCCTGCATAACCTCCCTGCACGTTGCTGTAGGTTACGGTTGCAACGGGGTTGCCCAGCCAGTCCAGCCAGTTCCAGATCGCACTCGAATTGCCTGCGAAAACACAGTTGGTCAGCGTGGGGCTGTTATTAGCGTTGGCCATCCCACCCCCACCTTTGTAATCGGACGGTGAACCACCTTCGGTCGCTGTGTTCCCCGCAAAAGTGCAGTTGGTCATCGTCAAGGCGCCTTGGTTGTACATCCCACCTCCGAGTTCAGCCCGGTTGCGATCGAATGTGCAATTCGTCACAGTCACGCTGCCAAAGCCGGTGAATATCCCACCACCAGCGTCCGAGGCTGAGTTGCCCCTGAAGATGCAATTGCTTATCATCAGGGTCACTCGATCGCTGCTTATCCCGCCACCGCACTTGGGGTACGACTGGTCGTTGGCATTGCCGCCGGCAATGATGAAGCCATCTATCACGGTCCTAGCATGGACAGTCTCGTACACACAAACAATTACACGGTAGCAGTTGTCTTGGCGAGGCAACTCATTTATGCCGGAGCTGTTGCCATCGTTGCCCAGCAGGTCTCCGCTGAGAATCGTCTGGTTGGTGTGCCAGTCGCGATCCTCTCGCCTGCCCTCTCCTCCGGTGAAGCCACCATAAATCGCGATGCCTTCCTCCAGCCTGAACGCCTTGTGACGTTCGGTGGTCCCGCCAACCTTCACGGTCGGTTTATAGGTCCCCGCGGCCACCCAAATCTCATGTCCATATGTGGCTGCGTCAAGGCCAGCCTGAAGGGTCTGCTTAGCCGTCGCCCAGTCCAAGCCATTCTGGCTATCATCGCCCGTGGCACTCACATGAATAACCATGACCAGAGGCTCATCATAGACTGCCGTCGTCACGTCGCTGGGCTCCCAGTTCTGTTTCCACGCCCTTGCCTTGAGTGTAGCGGGTCTGCTCGAGCCAAGCGACAGTCTTGCTCCAGATTCAACCGTAGCACTGTTCTCAGTGGGCTCGCTGCCATCGGTCGTGTAGTGGATGACGGCTCCGACGGCAGAGCACGTAATGGTTATCTGTTTGTCGGCGGCAAGAGAGCCTCCATCAGGAGCGAACGTTGGCATGGAGACTTTTGGTCTTCCGCAGACTTCATAGGCACCCATATCCATGAGTGCACCGCAAATACGAGGGTTGCCTGCCAGATCGGTGGTGACTGCTTGCGGTACGGCAACGCTACTCCCTCTGTCAATGCACGGGGAACCCGCCTGTAAGCGAAGGTCACCCGTGCGGGCATCTATGAACAACGGATCAGCGTTGATATTGCCTGTCCCTATATAGCCGCCCTGAATATCGCTGTAGGTGATTCCACCATCCGCGAGTTCCATGATCTGGGCACCCGAGGTGGTGGCGGTGTTGCCCCACAGTATGCAATTGGTCACAGAGGCCGACTTGCCAGGGAAGATTCCACCACCGTATCGTCCGAAATTGGCACTGAAAGTGCAATTGATCAGCTTCGGACCACTACTATCAGCGTCGTACATCCCGCCGCCACCCCAATCCTGTGCCGAGTTGTTGCTGAAGATGCAGTTGGTGACAGCCGGATTGCTCTGCTCCCAGTTACACATCCCACCGCCCATGCTGACTGCTGAATTGCCGATAAACGTACAGTTGGTCACCTCCGGACTGCTATTGAGGTTATAGATCCCACCGCCATATGAAGCCGAGTTGCCGAGGAACGTGCAGTTGGCTATCTTACTGAATTTCGCATAATACAGTGACAAGTCACTCAAAAAAAAAGACCGGGGTGCTCCAAGAACCCGAACAGGAGTTGTCCGTTCTGTTGCACACGCTCCATGCCATCCTCCACCGCTTGCCCCACCTCCCCGAGGTTGTCGACGGATTGGTTGGCTAACTCGTTGCCTTTGACGTT
>JAPLMX010000078.1 GCA_026386805.1 Phycisphaerae bacterium
TTCCCCAGCACCGTGCCGGGGAAGAACTCGTGTCTCGTAAACCCCCGCGCCGGCCCCCAGCCGTGGCGCACGTAGTTCGCCACTTCCTCCGGCCCATCCTCGACGCCGGCCACGTCCTTGAGAAACACGGGCCGGCCGTCGAACACGCCGACGACCAAATCGCGCAATTGCCGCGCGCTGGCGAAGGGCTCGCCGGCCTCGACGCGAATCAGCCGGTCGTTGCTGCGGAAATCGCCGGAAGTCCGGCGGACGTTGGCCCCTTGGATGGCCCGCCGCAATTCCAAGGGCGAGACGTGATAGGCCGCCATCCGGTCCGGGTCCATCAGCACCTGGACCACGCGCGGCCGCCCGCCCACAACGTACGCCCGCGACACGTCTGGGACACTGGCCAGCCGCTGCGTCAGTTCCTCAGCCACCCGGCGCAACGTCATGTCGTCAACGGTCCTCTCTCCCTTTGGGAGAGGCATCATATTGGTCCCCTCTCCCTCTGGGAGAGGCATCAGATTGGTCCCCTCTCCCTCTGGGAGAGGGTTAGGGTGAGGGCTGTTGGCGAGAGGACTACTGGCGTGTTGCGATGCCGCCAGCGTCAGCGTCACCACGGGCACGTCGTCGATCTCCACCGGCTTGACGACCCACCCCGTCACGCCGGGCGGAACGATGTCCAGGTTCTCGTCGAGCTTCTTCTGGAGCTTGACCAGGCTTCGCTCGCGGTCCTCGCCCACGTAGTAGCGAACGGTGATGATCGCCTGATTCTCGCGGCTCATCGAGTAGACGTATTCGACGCCGTCGATCTGATAAAGAATCCTCTCCAGCGGCGTGGCGGCCAACTGCTCGACTTCCGCCGCCGAGTGGCCGGGGAAGCTGACATACACGTCGGCCAAGGGCACGACGATTTGCGGGTCTTCCTCGCGCGGCGTCAGGCCCAGCGCCGCCAGCCCGATGATCGAGGCCAGCAGAATCAGAATGATCGAGAGGTTCGACTCCAGGAAAATCTTCACGATCCGGTTCGTGAAGCCATGTTCCTGGCCCGTGGGAAGCGTGGAATGATCCGTCATGGGGCGTTTCCTTTTCCGGCGCTAGCTCACTCTGAATCCATTTCAAACGGTCGCGGGCGACGCAACCGGGGCCAGCTCCAACACCACCTTGTGGACGTCTTCACCGAGTGCTTGCGAGGCGTCGAGGATTTCCAGCCCGGCAAGTTTTCCGTCTGGTCCGTAGTCGGCCGTGATGTCGGGTGTCAGTTCCCGGCACTCGGCCGTGCCGGGCTCCAGGGGCCGCAGTTCGATGTACAGCGCGTCCACTTCGGCGTCATAGCGAATCTTCATCGGAATACCTCGTCCGTTGGGCAGCATGTCGGAAAACGATGATCGGCTTGTTGGCATCCATTGGTCCTTGTGCCTTTCGACTCCCAGTCTTGTTGGGACACTCAGTTTTCGGTAGGGTGGGACGAGGAACGAGTCCCACCTTTTTTCTCACCGCCGAACGGTTTTCTGGCCGATGGTGGGACTCGTTCCTCGTCCCACCCTACTTCACTCCTCCTCCGCCTGCCCATCAGAGGTGCAGTATCGTCAAGTATATGAAGGCTACTACTGTGGCTATGAGAAGGATCAGCCCCGTGCCTTTCAAGGCGGAGCGATAACGGTCAGAGTTGAATACGCAAAGGAAGCACGCCATACTTACCGCAAGGATGAATGGTCCCTCGAACAATGGGGCGTGCCGATTGCATAAATGGGACACCATCAAGAATGTGGACACGAAGAAGCCGACCAGCCCATGAATCAAACCCAGGAAGGTCCGGAACATCAGTGACAGTCCCGCAGGATGATTGGCCGGAGCATTTGCGGACTGCCGTCGCCACAGGCGATAACCGATGAAATGGATGCCGCCCATAATAGCAAAGAACCCGATGCAGCGCTCAACCGCAGTGGTAAGACCGGTGCCCCTCGATTCGCGATAAATGAACAACACACCAAGGAAGCCGATCACATACAACGACACAACCAATGCCCGCCGCCCGGCACGAAGGGTATCTTCGGTTAGTAC